>NZ_BAAACY010000021.1:0-5816 GCF_039521925.1 Virgibacillus salarius
CCTCCGGTTCTGTTTGGGTGTGATTACTTTAACTTTACCAGAAGGTATCCCTTTTGCGTACATAAATCTCTAAAAAAGTGGTACTCACCAAATTATTGGCGAGTACCACTTTTTATTTTACTGGGTTTTGTCCCAGCCCCTTATTTGATTAAAATAATTCATTAGCTCCGTAATATGAGACTCCTTGAAAAAGAAGAACCCTTTTTCTGCGTGCGATATATCGCTGCTGAGGCCGTGCCCGCGAAAGCAAGTATATTTTTCATGGTGCTTCAATGATTTTCCTATTGACAAACATGATTATTCGTATTTATGAGTAAAGAAGTTGTATTTTGTCCCAACCCCTTTTCATTTATCTAACTCACGCCTTTTGCACTACAATTTCTTGATCGAAGACGTCTACTTTTACATTGGAAACATTATCATCTTCCAATATTAAGTCTGTTAATTGATCTTCGATTTTATCTTGGATTACTCTACGTAAAGGTCTTGCGCCAAAACGGCGGTCATAGCCAAGTCGAACCAATTCTTGTTTAGCTTCATTTGTAATCGTAATCGATAGATCATTTTCTTCGATTGTTTTTTGTAGATCAGCAAGCATAAGATCTACAATTTGCATTAGGTTTTCTTCGGTTAGTTCGTTAAATTGAATAATCGCATCGAAGCGGTTAAGAAATTCTGGTTTGAAATATGCCCCCAGATTCTCCATCGTAGATACAGATTCATGGGACTCCCTATTAAAACCAACATTCACTGTTTTAACACCTGTTCCAGCATTGCTCGTCATAATAATTACAGTTTCTTTAAAGCTAACTGTTCTTCCTTGCGAATCCGTTAAATGACCGTCCTCCATAATTTGTAGGAACATGTTTTGTACGTCTGGATGTGCTTTTTCTATTTCATCTAATAGAATAATGGAGTATGGGTTGCGACGTACTTTTTCCGTTAATTGACCCGCTTCTTCATGACCTACATAGCCTGGAGGTGAACCAATGATTTTTGATACAGCATGTTTCTCCATATACTCACTCATATCAAGACGGATTAACGAATCTCTGGAGCCAAATAATTCTTCCGCTAAGGCTTTTGTTAGTTCTGTTTTACCAACACCAGTTGGTCCAACGAAAAGGAAAGAACCAATTGGTCGATAATTTGATTTTAAGCCTGCTCGACTACGACGAATCGCTTTGGCAACTTTATCTACAGCTACATCTTGTCCAATCACTTTTGCACTTAGGTTTTCACCAATGTTTTTCATTTTTTCTTGTTCATCAGCTTGAAGCTTTGTAACAGGTATCCCAGTTTTTTCTTCAACAATCAATTGAATATCGGAAATATCTACATCGATAATTTGTTCTTCATCTTTCGCTTTATCTAGTTGTTTTTGCAACTGTATTTCTTGATATCTTAAATTTGCAGCACGTTCATAATCTTCTCTTTCAGCAGCTTCTTCTTTCTCTTTAATAATTTCTTCTAATCGTTGGTTTATTGTATCAGAGTCTTTCGAAGCATTAGCTAGATTCAAACGTGAACCAACTTCATCCATCAAATCAATCGCTTTATCAGGCAAGTAACGATCTTGAATATATCGTTTTGAAAGTGTTACAAATGCCCGAATAGCTTCATCAGAATAACGAACCTCATGGAATTTCTCATAACGATCCTTAATACCCTGTAATATCTGAACTGCTTCTTCACTTGAAGGTTCTTTTACAATGATGGGCTGTAATCTACGTTCTAGTGCCGCATCTTTCTCAATTTGACGATATTCTTTTAATGTTGTAGCACCAATTAATTGTAATTCACCTCTGGCTAGTGCAGGTTTTAAAATATTTCCTGCATCCATTTGCGAGCTTTCTGCAGTGCCTGCTCCAACTAATAGGTGTATTTCATCAACAAATAAGATAACATCTTGACGTTCTTGTAATTCGTTAATTAATTGTTTCATACGTTCTTCAAATTGACCACGAACACCCGTATTAGCAACAAGTGATGCCACATCTAGCATATAAATTTCTTTATTGATTAATTTTGTAGGCACATCTCCTTCTGTAATTTTAAGTGCCAAGCCTTCTGCAATCGCAGTTTTACCAACACCAGGCTCTCCTATTAATACGGGATTATTTTTATTTCTACGATTTAAAGTTTCAACAACTCGTTTGACTTCTTTATCTCTGCCGATTACCGGATCAATCAAACCAGCCCTTGCTGCATGTGTTACGTTTTTTGCAAGCTGATCAATTAATCCATTACCTCGGTTTCCGTTTTTTTGTTTTGTTCTTGTCCCCATTTTCGGAGATCCATTCGCTTGAAAACCATTCATATGTTCAAATGGGGATTGTGAGAAGAAGTCATTGGAATTCATCATTTGCCCTTGGATTTCACGAAAGCATTCATTACATAGGTGCATTTGCATATGCTGACTATTGATATTCATTGCAACATTAATGCTAGCTTCGTTTTGTTTACAGTTTTGACAAAGCATTTCCATTCCTCCTTAGAAATATGTTTATTGTAATCATTAAAAGTTTGACTTTGACTATATTTGACCTTTGACTATTATTATACTCTGACCTTTTTTGACTTTCAAGCATTTTGATTAATTTTTTTTACGATGCTCACTAGTAACATTCCCACATAAATGAGTTTATAAAACATGGCTATGCGAAGGAACAAAAGCGAAAGCACCCGATTAGAAACGTAGCGACTGGAGCGAGCCAGCGGAGAGTGCTTGCGAGTCAATGATGACTTATCAAAGGGCGATTCGTGAAATCGCCTAGTTTCTGGACAGCTGACTCCTTTTATAATTTCCTAGACTACAAAAAAGAGAGCATATGAGCCCTCTTTAACCATTTCTATTCATTTACCTTGAATTTTTCTCGATTACGTAATTCAACTCTTCTTGTTTTCCCAGAAGTAGTCTTTGGTAATTCATCAATAAATTCAATTTCTCTTGGATATTTATATGGACCAGTTAAAGTTTTAACATGCTCTTGCAACTCCTTGACTAACTCTGATCCTATTGCTTGAGATTGACGTAACACCACAAAGGCTTTTACAATGTTCCCCCGTATTTCATCGGGACTTGCTACAACAGCACATTCTTGGACAGATGGATGCTTAACCAATGCATCCTCTACTTCAAAAGGACCAATTGTATATCCTGAACTAATAATGATATCATCGCTTCTTCCTTCAAACCAGAAATAACCTTCCTCATCCTTAGAAGCCTGATCTCCTGTCACATAGTAATCGCCACGTCTTGACATAGAAGTCCGTTCTGTATCTTGATAATACTCTCGAAACAAGGCTGGGCAATCGAGCTTTACTGCAATATCGCCAATCTCCCCAACTTGAACGGGAATACCATTTTCATCAATAATATCGACCTCATTACCCGGAGTTGGTTTTCCCATTGATCCTGGTCTCACATCCATATTCTTCATAAATCCAAGTAGTAATGTGTTCTCCGTTTGTCCATACCCATCACGAACCGTTACATTAAAATAATGCTGAAATGTATTGATTACCTCCACATTCAATGGCTCACCAGCCGAAACAGCACTATGTAAGGCAGGAAGCTCGTATTCTTCCAAATTGTCGAGTTTCGCCATGATTCGGTATTCCGTAGGTGTGCAGCAAAGTACATTAATTTCTTGTTCCTGCAGTAACTGTAGATATTTTTCCGCGTCAAATTTTCCATGATAAATAAATCCTGTTGCTCCTGAACCTAACACAGATAATAATGGGCTCCAAACCCATTTCTGCCATCCTGGACCAGCTGTTGCCCAAACCTTATCTCCTTCGTTTATTGCTAACCAGTTTTTTGCAGCTGTTTTCAGATGAGCATATCCCCAGCCATGTGTATGCACTACACCTTTGGGATTGCCAGTTGTTCCTGACGTATACGGTAAAAACGCAATATCATCTTTACAGGTTAATGCCAATTCTAATTGATCTGATGCATCTTCCATTAATCCTTCAAGAAAAAGCCAACCATCCATAGGCTCACCAATTACAATTTTTTGTAACTGATCATATTCGCTAATACCATAATATTGTTCAACATACGGATAATAACTTACAACTCCACGAACCCCTCCATGTGTAACACGATACTGTAAGTCCTTTGTCTTCAGCATTTCTGAGCTTGGAATAATAATGATTCCTGTTTTAAGAGCTGCTAAATAGACCTCATAAGCTTTTACCAAGCGAGGTATCATCACAAGAATTTTGTCTCCTTTTTGCAAGCCACTTTCTAAGAAAGCGTTTCCAATTTTATTTACATTCCGCATTAATTCACTGTATGTAATTTCCTTATGAACTCCACCTTCATTTTCCCAAATCAAGGCAACTTTAGTTGGGTCATTTGCATGACGTTCCATTTCCATGACAATATTATAATTATATGGAGCAATCAGATCTTCTTTATTCATAATGTCCAACTCCTTGTATGCTTTTCATCAGTATATCAAAAGTTTGGAAAATTATAAATAAAACATTATTAAGTTACGATTTGAGTAGGAACAAAAATAACTACCTCAAAAGTCAACGATAAAGTGAAACATTAATTAGTGAGTGGATAAGATCACCCGTCGATGACCTTACCCACTAATTTTATTATTTTTATATAGAACGTCTGTCTCAGCTTTCTTCTAAGCAGCTGATTTTCGTGGGTAATGGTTCAGGCTCCTTTGAGTAACTTTACTAACGACGAAGCATCGCCTCTGTTACTCTCTCTACCAACGTTCGCATTTCTATTCACTGTATTTTATAGAATATCTATTTAAGCTAACTTATAGCCCATAGATTGCTTTTGGTAATTGATCCTTTAGGACAAGATCATCCAAACTTTTAAAGCGATATCCTTGCTTTTTTAATTCGGTAATTATACGATCAAGTGCTTCAGCATTATCCGATGAAACCGTATGCAATAAAATAATTGCACCAGGATGTACCTGATCCATCGTCTGTTCGAATGCATACTTCCAGCCCTTTTGCTTCTTTGTCTCCCAGTCCTTGAATGCCAACGACCAAAAAATATGAATATAGCCTAGTTCTTTCGACCATTTTAATGTATTCTCGTTAAACATACCTCTTGGAGGTCGGAGATATTTTATTTCTTTCTGATCAGATACTTCAGCTACTGCATCTTCCAATGTTTCCAGTTCTTCTTTAATTGCCTCTTTATCCATAATAGAGAAATCAGGATGATGATAGGAATGATTTCCTACGATATGTCCCTCATCAACCATACGCTTTACTAAGTCTGGTTCGCTTTCCACATAGTGACCCGTTACAAAAAACGTTGCTGGTACTTGTTGTTTTTTTAATACATTTAATATATTATCTGTGTATCCCTGTTCATAACCATTATCAAATGTCAGATAAATTGTTTTTTCTCCAGTGTTATCTGCATAATAAGCACCATATTTTTTAAGCATGTCTTGATATTCACCGATATCTGGGAGCTTATGATCACTATTCTTCTTATACCCCCAGCCATAGCCATTCGCTGAAACGGATGGTAACATATCAAAAGAAACAATTAGAAAAACAAGGACTGTCAGCATCATGTATTTTTTCATATTACCCCACCTGTTTTTCTTTTTACTATCTCCTTTACTACATATTTTTATTCTATCATTAAAGATTACACTTTTGCTTTTAGTGAAGTCTCCTGTTCCAATAAAAAAAGGTGTTTATGGAATCCATCATAAGAAAAACGGAGCAAAATTCGCTCAGTCCCTATCACTAAATGCTCCGATTTACGCTTCCTCTAGTAGCTATTATGGAATAATAGCTACTGCTTGCTTGAC
>NZ_BAAACY010000022.1:0-70351 GCF_039521925.1 Virgibacillus salarius
CATCAAACATTTCAAAATAACTACTTGGCTTAACGCAGTCATTGCACTGATTTTATACTTTCTTAACTTTCAAGCAAAAAATCATTCTTCTTTTTAAGGAGTCTATGGATATTTTCAAAGCTAGAGTAGTTTATTGTTTGGAATGTTAATTGGCATCAGCTATACCCAGCAAGTTTTTGTTCATAACCTGCTAAGCTAGAAACAGATATTATCTTTAATCAATATTCCCCCCCTAAACACTGGTTCTATAGCTACTAAACTACATGTGTTAATAGGAGGACCTCTTGCTCGTATATTTTGCTTTTATATATGGGGCTCTGGGATCTCACAACTCTCTCTTTCCCCCTCTGTCTATTAAGTTATTTCCGTTCTTATATGACCGTACTTCCCAACGTGTGTTCAAAATGCCCTAAAGCCCACTCATGGCCTGTTGAATTAAAGCTAGCTACTGCATCCTGATGAATAACCATCTTAAATCCTTTATTATAAGCATCAACAGCTGTATGTAATACGCATATATCTGTACATACCCCAATAATATGGAGTTCATCAATAGCTCGTTCACGTAACTTTATCTCTAGATCTGTGCCAGCAAAGGCACTATACCTTGTCTTATCAATAAAATAAACATTGTGCTTTTCCTTATTTTTTTGATATACCTCTGCCAACCTACCATAAAGCTCTCTTCCAGAGGTCCCTATGATATTATGGGTAGGAAATAAGGAAAATTCCGGGTGATTACTGTCTGCAGCTTCATGCGCATCGATAGCGAATACAACATAATCCCCTGCTTCAATAAATTCATTGGTAAGTGATACGACTTTTGATTCTATCGCTTGACCTGGCTCACCACACGTTAGTTTTCCATCATTGGCAACAAAATCATTCGTGTAATCAATGTTAATTAATGCTTTCTTCACATACATCTACCTCTCTAAAATAAAATAACAACGAAGAACCAAATAATCATTACAAATTGTATAACTACTTTAGCAAAAGCCCCGCCAAGGAATCCCATAAGTGAACCAAACGAAGCACGGAAGGCTTCTTGCGTAGTCCTTTGTTGAAGCGATTCAATAATAAACACGGTTAGAAATGGAACGATTAAAACACCAAATGGCGGAATAATAAATGAACCAACAATAACTGCTATGGCTGCCCCACGCTCTCCCCATTTACTTCCTCCATATTTTTTTACAAAGTAACTATTTGCAATGATGTCTGCAGCGATCAGTACAATGGTGATCAAGGCCATTCCTATCCAAAAGGACATGGTTAATTCATTTGGGTCTATGACAAACTGGTATAAAAGAAACCCACCCCATAGTACAAGTACAGAAGGAATGATAGGAAATATCACTCCTACAAAACTTAGAAAAAATAATGCACTAATTAAAATCCAAATAATTATATCTAGCATCCCATCATCCTCCAACGTCATTTACTTTTTTGAAAACATACTTGATAGTCTTGTTTCTTCCTTATTAATTATACGTCGGTAATTATCCAAATGTTTCGCTATACTTAAAACAGATAAAAAAACGACGATAGATGTTGGTTCTGGACCAAAAAATACATATGTTGTAATTAAAAAGGAAACATACATACATAATACACCAACCACTAAATAATCTGTTGCAATTGTAAATATGAGCAAAATTCCAATGCCTATAATAGCTATTTTCCAATCAATGGCGAGTAGGATTCCAACTAACGATGCCGTTCCCTTACCACCACTAAATTTCATTGTTAGTGGGTAATTATGACCTAGAATAATAAATAAAGCCGATATATATATGAGCAACGTCTGTTCTTTACCAGTAATGCCATTTTCATTTAAAATGTATAATACAAGCACTATGGCAAATGTAGCTTTAAAAATATCAATAAGTGCAACTAAAACACCATACTTCCAGCCAAGTAAAATGGTTGTGTTAGAGGCTCCAGCATTTTTCACACCGGCATTCTTTATATCTACCTTTTTATACATGCTTACAAGCTGCGAACCATGTAGACAGCCTGCTAGATAGCCAATAATAGAAACAAGAGCGGTAATCATGAAATCCACCTTTCTGGTTTTTACTCATTATAACGTAAAAAATGGATAAAAAAATATTCATAATCTAAAATTAAAATCTGGTGTCCTTCGTTCATAGCGATTAAGATTTGTGTGCATTAAAACATGAGGAGTACAGTCAGCATGAAAAAATTACAACAAATATTACTTCCTTGGATAATTATCATTCTATGCCTAGTTATATTATTTCACGTCTATCATCATAACAATGGAAAATATTCTGAATCAGATAAAGGTGATCCTTTACCATCTAACTTACATCCAACAGTAGAAGCGAATAAAAACAGGCTGATTGAAAGAGCTGCGAAAAAAAATATTGATGTCGTCATTACGGAGGAAGTACGCTCCTTTAAGGAACAGAATCGACTATATGAACAGGGGCGAACACGCAAAGGGAATATTGTTACCTATGCAAAGGGTGGTGAATCCTATCACAATTATGGACTAGCCATTGATTTTGCTCTTGAAAATGATACAGGAAAAATAATATGGAATATTCAATACGATGGGAATGGTAACAATCAATCGGATTGGTATGAAGTAGCAGCAATCGCTAAAGAATTGGGATTTGAATGGGGTGGTGACTGGAATAATTTCAAAGACTATCCACACTTGCAAATGACTTTTGGTTTAAGTATAAATCAGCTTCAACAAGGAGTTCGACCAAAGGTTGATTAGGAACAAGAACAAATCGTTGCCACAAACGAAATAAATGGAATAGTTACAGCCAACTCAAATAAGTAGTCAACTGCTTTTTTTACTTTCAAAAATAAGAGACAAAAGAACAGCATGGGCTACAATCAGTGGGAGTTTTTGTTATCTCTCACTGATTGTTAGCAATGGGTATGACCTAATAGTCTTTGAACCAATTAAACATTTACTGGCAGTTGATCACCCACTTATTCATATTGATTTCGCTTTATTGCTTGAAATGTGGGGGGCTTACTGCCAGTTATATACGGGACACAATGTGTTTTATTCACCAGGAAAGTGAATGCCGGAATCTCTCCTTAGTTTTTCTGTTATTTCGGCAATATAGCGACTTCTTTCTAAACACTTCTCATATAATGCCGTGTTATTATCACTAACCATCTTAATAAATGCTTGGATTTCATATATCATGTCAGCAGTCATTTGCTCTACAGCAAGCTCGTTTGTTTCTGAATTCGTTCTATTGTAAAACTGTAGTTTTTCAATAGGTGCAATTTGATTCATTGTTAATGTTCCCTCTTCCCCATGAATTTCAGAGGGGATAGTGGCATCTGCAATCTTAGAGCATAAAATGGTTACATTAAAATCTTCATATGTTAGCACGATCGTACCACTTCCATCGATTCCATTAGCTAATAAAACTGGAAAATAAGCGGCATCATTCGGCTGCCCAAATAAATCAACAGCCATACTTAAAGGATATACACCTAAATCCATCAAAGCCCCACCTGCAAACTCTTTTGCAAACACATTAGGAATCGTACCTTCTTTAAAAACATCATAACGTGATGAATACTTAACATATTGCAGCATTGCACTGCGTATTTTACCTACGTGTGAGAGTTTATTCTTTAAAATATCATAGTTGGGGGAAAATAAGTGGCGAAATCCTTCAAATATAAACACATCATGTTCCTTAGCTAATCGTTGCAGTTCTTCTAACTGCTTAACCGTATATACCATTGGTTTTTCACAAAATACATGCTTCCTCTTTTTTATACACAGCTTTATATGTTCTGGATGCATACGATTTGGGGATGCAACATAAACAAAGTCTGCATCTGAATTTAACATTTCCTCCATAGATGAATAGCTACATTCAATCCCATGCTTATGAGCAAACGCTTTGGCTGCTGAAGCAGTCCTCGAATAAACAGAAGCTAGCTGAGCAGATTTCGATTGATCAGCTGCTTCAATAAACGCGTCTGTAATCCAACTTGTGCCGATGGTTGCATACTTCATTTTATTATTACTCTCCCTTTTGCTTCTCTAATTCTTGCTTGCTCTCTCTCTCATTTGGTAACGGATCAACCTTATGCTTATACGCATACCCTTTTGAAATGGTTACCAATGATAGAACTAAAACAATCGCGACTACGATAACGCAAGCGATGATTACAATAGTCAATGTAGACAATTTGATTCCTCCACTTTTATGTTAGATTTTCAAATGGTTGTAGCATACCATAAACAGCCCTTGTATAGGGAAGGTCAATGCCTTTAGCTCCTGCCAACCGAAGTGCTCCACCATGGAGGTGATCCAATTCTAGTGTCAGTCCTTTTCTACGATCCTGATGCATCGAAGATGTAGCCTGATCATGTAAGTTATTTAATTTATCCCAAGCTTCTTTAACATCTTGTTCAGTAATTGGAACGTCATAGATATTAGCTAAGGTCTTCATTTCACTTAACAAGTGTAGCATAATATGAAAGGTCTCATTATGTTGCCTAATCATACCAATAGGTAAATCTACTGCAGCTGTAACACCTGAAAAAGCATTTATAAACATATATTTCTTCCATAGCTCAAGCAATATGTTATTACTGTTCTTCCCAGTCATGTTAGCAGAATTACTAAGCTTATCCAATTTAGAACAAATTGCCTCTTGTTCAGGCTCAAGTGCTCCATATATGAGCTCGTGGAAATCGCTTGAATGCTCCACATGCCCCTTGTCATTTAATGTTGCAATGATAAATGAAAGTCCCCCAAGTATGGATGCTTTTCCAAGTTCATTTTGTAATTTAGCCAGATGCTCTATTCCATTTAATACTGGAAGAATATACGCTCCTTTATTTACTAGGACACGTAATTGCTTCATAGCACCTTGTAAGTGATAGCCCTTCACACTTATCAAAACTACTTCTGGATCTTCTATCTGCTGTGGATCTGTAACAATCGTTGCATCATGGGTTTCATAATCCCCATGTATACTATGAATCACTGCACCTTGTTCTTTCAGTTGTATCGCCCTCTGTTCTCGCACAAGAAAAGTTACCTTAGCTCCTGCCTCTTGAAAACGTAATCCAAAATAACCTCCTAACGCACCAGCACCTAAAACAACGATATGCATATTTTCGCCTCCCCTTTGAATAATATCCTTAATAAAGTGAAACTTCAATCAGTGGGAGTTTTTGTTTAGACCCCACGGATGGTTAGTACCACAAGGGGATGACCTAAAGGCCTGCGTGCGAACCAATCGGACATTTACTGGCAGTTACCCCAACTTATCCACATTGGTTTCACTTTATTGCTTGAAGTGGAGATCTTACTGCCAGTTATATGTGGGATAAAGTAGATCATCCAATGATTAAATACTATTCGCTAATCCTATGGTACTTTTTTAATAGAATGATGTCTATTCGGTTTATCATTAGCTGGGATTTATTTGCAAATTTAGATAATACGGAAGCTTAGCAGATGATAAGATAGTATATTTATGTATACATGCTTTATTCTTCATTCATTCAGTTAAATCATAATAAATTCCAAATTATCTAAATTTACTGCGTTTGAGTCACTTAACTAGAACCTGTAACATTTTAATATAAGTGCTTCAACTTGAGTTCCTCTAATTCTTTTAATCTATTTTTCAAGATTATTCCAGTGATTTTCACCTATGAATAAAGTCATCTGGCTACTTACTTATTCACTTTTACAAATAAAAAGGGAGGAAATTATTTACATGAAGAAATTTTTACTTATGTTTGTTTTAGGTTTCTTGCTAATTGCACTTGCAGCGTGTGGTTCATCTGACAATAATGAGAGCAAGGAAGGCGGAAACGGAGATTCTGAAGGTAGCGGTGGTAAACTAGAAGAATTAAAAGAAGCTGGCACTGTCACAATAGGCTTTGCTAATGAAGAGCCGTACGCTTACCAAGATGATAATGGGGAGTTAAAAGGTGCTGCTGTGGATATTGCTGCTGCTGTCTTTAAAGAACTTGGAGTAAATGAAATGGATGCCAAGCTTGCTGATTTTGGACAGCTAATCCCAGGCTTAAAGGCTGGTCAGTTCGATGTTATCACTGCCGGCATGGCAATTAACTCTGATCGCTGTAAGAATGCAGCTTTTGGTGAGCCGGAAATGAAATATGGGGAAGGATTAATTGTTCAAAAAGGAAACCCGTTAAATTTAAAGAGCTATACAGACATTGCAGATAATCCAGATGTAAAAGTTTCCGTGATGGCAGGAGCAACCGAAAATGAATTCCTTAAAACAGAAGGTGTAAGCGAAGACCAAATTCAATCTGCAGATGATATCCCGGCAACCTTTTCTGCAGTAGAGTCAGGAAGAGCTGATGCAACTACTGGTACAGAAATGACTATTAAAATGGCACTAGAGTCCTCTAACTCTGATAAGCTGGAATTTGTTGAAGGATTTGAACAACCAGATGTGGAAGGTGTTCCAAGCTATGGAGCAGCAGCATTCCATTTGGATAATACAGATCTACGCGATGCCTATAATGAAAAGCTAGCTGAGTTAAAAGAAGATGGTACAGTAGCTGAACTTCTTGAAAAGAATGGATTTAGCGAAGCAAATAACATGGTAGAGCCCGGAATTACTACAGAAAAAATCTGTAACGGTGAACTATAAGAATTAAAATAACACGTACACTATAGTAAACCAATGACTCCATAGGGTCCGACTTCCCTTACCTTAGGGGGAGTCAGACCCTATAATTTTTTTGAGAAACCATACATCTAACTGAAAAATAAGGAGTGATCACTATTAAAGCAATTATAGATATTTTTCCCATGTTAGCGCAGGGGCTAACCATTACCATCTCTGTACTAATTGCCTCTGCATTTTTTGGTTATTTATTTGCGTTTATTGCAGGGCTTTGTCGCCTTTCCAAAAATGTTATCCTTCGAAAATTCACCGGATTCTATGTAGAAATATTCCGTGGAACCTCTCTAATTGTTCAATTATTCTGGTTATACTATGCAGTTCCTATGCTTTTTGGAATTGAACTTGGAAGTAATTGGTGGGTTGGCGTCATCGCAATCGCTTTAAACTATGGGGCTTATATGTCAGAAATTGTACGAGGATCTATACTCGCTGTAGCAAAAGGACAGACTGAGGCTGCCACTGCGTTAAATATGTCACGTTTCCAACGTATGCGCCTGGTTATTTTCCCGCAAGCGGTACGAATGATGCTTCCCGAATTTGGGAATTATTTAATTCAAATGCTCAAGGCTACATCACTTGTATCCTTAATTGGTATGCATGATATTTTATACTACGGAGATATATTACGAAGCTCCAATCTTTCACAAGCACCGACAGTCTATTTATTAGTATTAGTCTTCTACTTTATTCTTGCACTTCCATTAATTTTCTTGACTCGTAAAATGGAAGACATCTCGAAGAAAGGGGTGGCTAGTCAATGAATATTTGGAGCTGGGATGTATTTGCTGACGCGTTTTTAGTTATTGTACAGGGGCTTGGAATAACATTAGGTCTTACAATAGCCTGTTATTTATTTGCTTTGATATTTGGATTTTTCTGGACCTTCCTTAGAAGAATTCCTTTCAAGCCGCTTCATTGGGTCATAACTTGGATTATGGAATTTATTCGTTCTACACCACCTCTCGTTCAGCTATTCTTTATCTTTTATGCATGGCCGATGGTACCTGTGGTAGGAATGACATTAGACCCATTCACAAGTGCAATCCTTGGACTCGGCATCCACTTTAGCACGTATATTGGCGAAGTATACCGATCGGGCATTGATGGTGTGGATAAAGGACAATGGGAGGCTGCAAGGGCGTTAAACTTTTCCACTAGACAAAAATGGACTAAAATTATATTACCACAGGCTATTCCTCCGACCATTCCAATGTTAGGTAACTATTTAATTATTATGTTTAAAGAAGTTCCACTAGCATCCACCATTGGTGTGGCGGGTATTCTCCACATGGCAAATAGCTATGGTGCTCAATACTGGACTTATCTTGAGCCATTAACCATTGTAGCTATCCTATTCTTATTAATGAGTTACCCTTCCGCTTTACTCATTAATAAGCTGGAAAAGAGAATGAATCGCCGCTTTGATAAGAAAGAAGCATTAAATAGTAGTAAAGGAGCGACAGCATAATGATAGAGCCGATTGTTACCTTTAATGATGTTCATAAATCATTTGGAGATGTCAAAGTATTAAAAGGGATTGATCTAGATATTAAGCCTGCAGAAAAAGTTGCAATCATAGGCCCAAGTGGTTCTGGTAAAACAACCATTATACGAATGCTAATGACATTAGAGCAACCAACTTCAGGAGATATTATTGTTGATGGTAAAAACCTTTGGAAGATGGAGAAAAAGGGGAGTATGGTTGACGCAAATGAAAAACATTTGCGTAATGTCCGGGGAGATATAGGTATGGTATTCCAACATTTTAATTTATTCCCACATATGACCATTTTGGAAAACTGTATGACGGCACCGATCCACGTCAAAAATGAAGATAAATCTACAGCCAAGCAGCGCTCTATTGAGATGCTTGAAAAAGTTGGACTTGGTGACAAATTGGACAATTATCCTAGCCAACTTTCTGGAGGACAAAAACAGCGTGTTGCTATGGCAAGAGCGCTCGTGATGCGACCAAAAGTTATGCTATTTGATGAAGTAACATCTGCACTTGACCCAGAATTAGTTGGTGAAGTACTAGAAGTTATTCGTGACATTGCCAAAGAGGGGGAAATGGCAATGATTCTCGTTACGCATGAAATGGACTTTGCTCTTGACGTAGCTGACAAAGTATTATTCCTTGATGAAGGTGTCATTGCTGAGCAGGGAACAGCTAGCGAGGTTATTGAGCATTCTACAAACGAACGATTGCAAAGCTTCCTGCATCGTTTTAGAAGCTAATGAAAAACATAATATCTTCCTCAACGGAGATGAATTAGCAGTAGCATTGAAATCTCTAACCATTTTCTTTACTCAAAATACGAATAATCATGTTATCAATAGGAGTATCATCGCCGCACCGTGGAACTATACTCGCTTTCTGCGGGCACGGCCTCAGCTAACTTGGTAAAGAAAAAACGTTACCAAGTGGATCTTCGGACGCGTGTTGTTCTCGCCGGAGTCTCGCTTATTTCAGGTGCTAAATGAATAATCCTAACCAAAAAACGAACGATAATTAATTTTTGACTAATTATCGTTCGTTTTTTATTGTTTCTTCATTCTTTTGTCTCAGCCTCTTTTGTCAGATATACAATTGCCATAACCTAGCGAACTGGATCTTCACCAATTATCTTAACTTCTCTCTCTAATCGCACTCCAAACTTTTCATTTACTGTATCTTGAACATAGCGAATGAGATTAATATATTCTGTAGCTGTTGCATGATCCTTATTAACAATAAAGCCAGCATGCTTTAAAGAAACCTGTGCTCCGCCAATTTGCTTTCCTTGCAATTCACTGTCTTGAATCAATTTTCCAGCAAAATAACCTGGTGGTCGTTTAAATACACTTCCACATGAAGGATACTCTAATGGTTGCTTCGATTCTCTTTTATACGTCAAATCATCCATTATAGCTTTTATTTCTGCATATTTACCTTTTTCCAACGAAAAAGTTGCTTCAAGAACAATATATCCCTTTTCTGGAATGTTACTTGTACGGTATGCTAGATCCAGATCAGATGCTGTTAATACTTGGAGATTTCCATCCTTATCTACTACCTTGGTGCTTACTAACACATCTTTTATTTCGCCACCGTAGGCTCCAGCGTTCATATACAATGCACCACCTACTGACCCTGGTATACCACAGGCAAATTCCAACCCGGATAACGTTTTAGTTAGTGCTTCTCGGGAAACATCAATAATTCGCGCACCACTTTGAGCAACAATTGTAGAGCCGTTAGTGGAAATATCCGTTAATCGATGAAGATTCATAACAATTCCGCGTATTCCCCCATCTTTTACGATCAAATTAGAACCATTCCCCAGTAATGTAAATGCAATCTTTTCTTCGTTCGCCAACCTTACAATTTCCTGTACTTCATGATATGTTTCAGGTGTTACTAAAAAATCAGCCTTCCCGCCAAGACGGGTATACGTATGATTCTTTAATTCTTCGTCCACCATCACATTACTCTCGGATGTAATTTCTATTAATTTATTGTATATATGATGACTCAATCCCACACGTATCATTCCTTTAATAGTTATTCCAAAATACTTGATGATACTCTTCTACATTGTAAGCTATTCAATCTGATCTTGCCACAAAAACTCATAAATGTATTGGTCCACTAGCTTACTCTCGTGTAACCCACTGTGACTTAAATGCAGATCGTCAATAATAACCTCTTCTAATTGATCCTTTGGTATAATCGTTCGTAACGACTTAATACTTTCTGGCACAGCAATTGCATCCCCCGTACTTCCAATACTTAATACTTGTGTATATTCTGGAAATGATCGCTCTCTCAAAAATTGTAAAGCAGGAGAATCGGGATGCAAATCAGTAGCAGCAGGATCACGATTTAGTTGGAAATATTCTTCACTATAGATCCCATCAAACGGGCTACCGATCGCTATAAATTTACGAACAGTAGGAAACTTCACCCCTTGGTATTGCTTCATATACTCCAAGGAGACGATTCCTCCCATCGAATGTCCAACAAGATTGACATTTTCAATAGAATAAACAGCTTTCATATCTGCTAAGACAGCAGCTAGCCAACCTGCTGTCTCTTCAAAACTTGCTCGGTTATTTTCAAAAATAACCTGAACAAATACAGGCTCTTTTTTACCTTTACTAAGGTTATATTTTTCAATTGCTCCGTTATTTTTCACAAAATAGACAAGTGCTTTGTTACCCCAGTTATAATCACTCTCAAATCGTTTTAGCATATGGCCAAATGAATTCACAGTTCCCTTATAACCATGTACAAACAACGTTGGTCGTATTTTGTCAAAATCTGACTTTGTTTTATTGGGCATATATACAAGGGCTATCAATCCTAGGATCACTATACATATGGACGCAATACTCATTAGATGTTTTTTCTTCAAAAATACTCCCTCATTTATCTGGCAGTGATCTAAACCATTACCATATCACCGGTTGATCTGGATTGGTAATGATACAGAAGGTTTCCCCTATTGCCCTTCATTATAGCATGTCTCATCGGTATTTTCCTTTTAGAAATAGTGACATTTGTTGAAGCAATTATATATGATGGAAAACTGGCTGTTTTCCCTTAAAAGTTGTAATATACGAAAAACCTAGTGATCGCAATAATTCTATCGCCTCTGCTAGTCCATAACCTACAGTAGACGCTTGATGGGAATCAGAACCAATTGTAATGATTTCCCCACCACACTCCTTGTATAACTTAAGGATATCTTTACTAGGCATGGCACTATTAAGACCATAACGGAACCCAGAGGTATTTATTTCTATTCCCTTCCCTGCTGGTATGATTTCTTGAAATATCTCCTCAATCAGATTCAGAAAGCTATGTTCATTTTTTCTTGTCTGTGTATATCTTTTTATCAAATCAATATGTCCTAAAACTTGAAAGTCTTTAAAATGAGTAATGCAATCTAGTAATTCTTGATAATACGCTTGATATGCCTCATCCACTGTTTTACCTTGAAAGAAAGCTCCAGAATGTAAATCCATTCCAGAAGTGGTATGCATAGAACAGATGATAAAATCAAATGTTTCCTCCTGTATCATTTGCTTGCAATTGTCTAACAAATGGGGCTGTACCCCTATTTCTAAACCCTTTTTTATGTTGATACGCTCCTTATATAAACACTGCATTTCTTTGATTTTTTTTTCATAGGCAGGTAAATCTAACTCAAAATGAATCGTAGGATCTGGATAATCCTCATCAATATGCTCAGTGAAGCAAACTTCCTTTAGTCCCTTCTTCAAGGCGGCTTCTATTGTCTCCTCCATTGGCGTATCACAATCTGCTGAAAAATTACTATGTATATGATAATCGAACATAAAAATATCCCTCCCTTTGGTTGACAATTCCTTTTATAATTATTAGAATACTATATAACTTTAATTAAATAAAGCGATAAAGTAATAAAGTGAAAAGGAGTAAACTTACAATGCAGCCTTTTTTAATAAATAGCTCCTATAGCAACGTTATAGACGATTTTCAGCAGCAAGAAGTATTAATAAACAAATTAAAACACCGTTTTAAAACCTATGGGTATCGTCAAATTAAGATTCCAGCATTTGAGTATTATGATATGTATGCTTCCATTAATGGAATTGTAAATACAGATGACATGGTTAAAGTTATGGTTCCTAAAGGAAAGGTACTTGTATTACGACCAGACGTCACTATTCCTATTACACAGGTTATGGTCAATCATCCCACCACTCAAAATGATCGTTACTTTTATATCATGGACATATTTCGTTACCATGATCAAGCAAATCAAGTAAACGAACGAACACAAGCAGGAATTGAACACTTTGGAAAAAAATCAGCTACTACTGATGCAGAAGTAATTGCATTGGCAATTCATACACTGCAAGATATGGGTTTTATTGATTTTAAAATGGAAATAGGTCATGCAGGATTGTTCAAAGCATTAATATCGCTCGCTGGGTTGTCTAAGCAAGAATTAATCCATCTACAAAACTTTATTCAATCTAAAAATATAGCTGAATTAGAGCCCTACCTAAATTCGCTTGAGATTGATGATCCGCTGAAAGAATTGATTAGGAACATTCCTTTTCTTTATGGTCTGCCAGGTGATGTAATCAATGCTATTCAGAAATACGGATTACAGGAAAATATGCAAGCGGAATTACAGCACCTCATAGATGTTTATGACATTCTAAAAGCCTATCAGCTTACTGATTATATAATATTTAACCTTGGTTTAATTAACGATATGGATTATTACTCAGATATCATCTTTCAAGGGTTTATTGAGTTTATCGGGGAACCGGTAGTCATGGGTGGTAGATATGATCAATTAGGAAAACAATTTGGAGCATCTATACCAGCAATAGGGTTTGCATATGACTTGCAGTTATTAGAAAGGGCTTTACAACGGCATGAGTTATTAGCAACACCAACAACCATATCAGACATCATTGTTTATTATCATCCCTCTATGCAAAAGAAAGCACTAACTGATACGTTACATTTACGGAAATGCGGCTATGTCGTACTTAGCTTTCCTGATCAAGAAAACAGCCTGACTACTTCAGCATGCACCATCCACTATCAGAAGGATTCTTGTACGCTCATAAATAAAGGGAATTCATATCAATTCCATGACATAACTGAAGTACAGGAGTTATTAGTTATGCAAGAGGGGGAGGTTTAGTTGGAAGCTTTCACATTAGCGGTAGCCAAGGGTAGAACAGCTAACCAGACAATACATCTGATGAAAAAGATTGGAATTATTTTCAATAACTTTACATCATCAAGTCGAAAATTAGTTTTTTACAATTCAGATAAAACCATCAGGTTACTATTTGTAAAAGCTGTAGATGTCCCGACTTATGTGGAAAGAGGCGCAGCAGATGTCGGTATAGTAGGAAAGGACAATGTACTTGAATCCGAGGCAGATGTATATGACATACTCGATTTACGAATTGGGCAATGTACTTTTGCCATAGCTGGTAAACCCGGAGAGAATTTAAATAAAGAGAAACCAATTACCATTGCAACGAAGTATCCAACCATTACTCACAATTACTTTTCTAAAAAAGGCAAAGCCATTCATATTGTAAAGTTGAATGGCTCCGTTGAGCTAGCTCCCCTTATCGGATTAGCAGATGCAATCGTTGATATCGTGGAGACCGGTAACACATTAAAAGAAAATGGTCTAGTAGTTTTAGAGGAAGTAGAACCAATTAGTACGCGGCTCATTATTAATAAAGCAAGCTTTGCTATTAAAAGCACAAGTATACAACCATTTATTGAAAAATTACGATTGGGCTTGGAGGAGTAACACGTGAAACAAATAACAGGTGCGCAATATTGGACGGAGAAGAACCAAATCGCAAAAAGGAGAACATTAGATAACAATACTGATCAAACGGTTTTAGATATTATTAATCAGATTAAACAATCTGGAGATGCAGCAATTAGACAGTTAACAAAAGAATTGGATGATGTACTATTACCTAAATTTCAGGTTACTAAAGAGGAGTTTAAAGACGCATATAAACAGGTTAGTCCAGCTTTCTTTCGTGCACTTACAAAAGCAAAAAACAACATCCAACAATTTCATGCAAAACAAATGCAACAATCGTGGTTTACAAATAGTCATTCCGGTATTTTATTAGGGCAAAAGATTACACCACTTGAAAAGGTTGGAATCTATGTGCCTGGTGGAAAGGCAGCATATCCTTCAACTGTATTAATGAATGTTATTCCTGCCAAGATTGCTGGAGTAGAGTCGATACATATAGCTACCCCTCCACAGGCCAATGGAAAGGTTAACCCACATATTCTTGTTGCTGCAAAAGAAGCAGGCGTAGATAGCATCTATAAGATTGGTGGAGCACAAGCGATAGCTGCTTTCGCTTATGGAACAGAAACGGTACCAAAAGTCCAAAAAATTACTGGCCCTGGTAATGCATTTGTTGCTAGTGCAAAAAAATGCGTCTATGGGGATGTAGCCATAGATATGATAGCTGGTCCCAGCGAAATTTGTATTGTTGCCGACGAATCAGCACCAGCACCTTACATTGCTGCTGATCTATTATCACAGGCAGAGCATGATGAGGCGGCAAAGCCGATATGCATCACGGCGGATCGTACACTTGCAGCTGCCATCCAACTAGAAGTCGAAAAACAAACAGAATTATTATCTAGAAAGCACATTATCAAGCAAGCCCTAAAACAAAATGGACGCATTATTCTTGTTAAGCACTTGAATGAAGCATTTACAATTGTGAATGATCTAGCACCCGAACATGTACAGCTTATGATAAAGGAACCGATGGAAAATCTGAGATACGTTAATAATGCCGGTGCCATCTTTATAGGCAATTATTCACCAGAGGCATTAGGAGACTATCTAGCAGGACCGAATCATACGTTACCTACAAATGGTACTGCTGCTTTCTCTTCACCTTTAGGTGTTTATGATTTCGTAAAAAAATCAAGCATTATCCATTATGATAAAACAGCCTTGCTAGAAACAGCTGATGAAATAATTGAGTTAGCAATGACAGAAAAGTTAACAGCGCATGCAGAATCAATTAACCTACGAAAGGATGGCCGCAATGCGAAATCATACAATTAACCGAACAACTTCAGAAACAGATATTTCTCTTACCTTGAATATAGATGGAGCTGGTTATAGTTCGATTCAAACAGGAGTTGGATTTTTTGATCATATGCTCACCTTATTGTCTAGACATGGACTACTTGATTTAAATGTAAGCTGTAAGGGTGATTTAGAAGTTGATCAGCATCATTCTATTGAAGATATTGGTATTGCTTTTGGCAAGGCCTTTTACCAAGCACTCGGAGACAAACAAGGAATTACGCGCTACAGTAGTATAACTACACCGATGGACGAAGCGCTGTCTACTGTATCTCTAGATATTAGTGGACGTTCGTATCTTGTATATAAGGTAGAGGGGCTAAAAGATAAAGTTGGAGATTTCGATACAGAGCTAGTAGAAGAATTCTTTCAGGCTTTTACCAGCAATGCCAAAGTCACCTTACACATTCATAACGTTTATGGTACAAATTCACATCACATGATTGAATCCATATTTAAAGGCTTTGGCCGAGCACTCGATCAAGCAAGCCAAAAAAGCGAACGTATCATAGGTATCCCCTCTACAAAAGGAAGTCTTTAAAAGAGGAATGATACCATCCAATTGTATACAAAAAATCGGTACTATTGAAAGGACGTATAAGATGATTGCTATCATTGATTATGGTGCTGGGAATATGAAAAGCCTTCAGTTTGCATTAAACAGAAAAGGCCTGGAATGTTGTGTCACCACTGAAAAAAAACAGATTCTCAACAGCACTGCCATGATACTTCCAGGGGTGGGCGCTTTCCAAGATGCCATGACTACCTTAAAGCAAAAAGACTTAATCAATACCATAAAAGATGAAACTACAAAAGGGAAACCCTTATTAGGTATTTGTTTAGGTATGCAATTATTCTATGAAACAAGTGAAGAAGATGGAGAATGGGAAGGTTTCGGATTATTGAAAGGAAAAGTTAGTAGAATTAATTACACGGTTAAAGTTCCTCACATTGGTTGGAATACACTGCATATGCAGCGAAGTAGTTCCATATGCCAAAACATTCCAAATAATGCTTTTGTATATTATGTCCACTCCTATGCAGTAAAAGAATATGCATATAATTCTCTGGTTGCCAGCACTGCTTATGGTGGTACCATCCCAGCAATCGTCCAGCAGGATCATATTATTGGCATGCAGTTTCATCCAGAAAAAAGCGGTAACGTTGGACTTCAGCTTCTAGCAAATTTTGGGGAGATGATTTCATGATTTTATTTCCGGCAATTGATATTAAAGACAGTAGATGTGTCCGCCTTACACAAGGCAATTATAATAATGAAATAGTATACAGTAATAACCCTGTACATATGGCTTCACAGTGGGAAACGCAAGGAGCTGAATACTTACATCTCGTCGATCTTAACGGAGCTAAAACAGGTCAGTCAAAAAATATTGATATTGTCAAAAAAATAGCCGATACCATTTCCATTCCCGTACAGATTGGTGGTGGAATTCGTAGCCTAGCGACAATGGAGAACTACCTTAATGCAGGAATGAAAAAAGTGATACTTGGAACAGCAGCTATTGAGGACAAATCGTTTTTAGCTGCGGCTATTTCTAAATACCCTACCCAAACCATTGTATCGATAGATGCTAGAAATGGACTTGTAGCAACAAATGGCTGGACGGAAATAAGCAAGGTTAAAGCTAGAGATTTAGCAAAAGAGTTGGAGCAACTAGGTTTACAAACGCTAATCTACACAGACATTCTTAAAGATGGCATGCTAAGCGGACCAAATTTTACAGAACTCCAAATTATGCAAGCTTCCACATCAATGAATATTATTGCCTCTGGGGGAGTAACGACAATGAAGGATGTGACCACATTAAGCAAAATGAAACTACATGGTGCAATTATCGGCAAAGCACTATACGACGGATCCTTAACATTAAAACAAGGGTTGGAGGCAATAACAAATGTTAGCTAAACGGATTATTCCTTGCCTTGATGTAGCTGGAGGGCGCGTGGTAAAAGGGAAAAAATTTAAAAACATCCAGGACGTAGCTGACCCAGTAAAATTAGCTAAACGATACAATCAAGCTGGTGCTGACGAACTTGTATTTTATGACATCACAGCGTCTAATGAAGGAAGAGACATATTTCTTGATGTTGTTGAGTCTGTGGCTGCGGAAATTGCTATTCCCTTTACCGTTGGAGGAGGAATTAGAACTCTCGAGGATATACATCGTGTCTTACGAGCAGGTGCTGACAAAGTTTCTCTAAATAGCGCAGCCATCACAAATCCAAGTTTAATTAAGGAGTCTGCATTAAAGTTTGGATCACAATGTATCGTATTATCGATTGATGCAAAACAGACGGAACAGTATAAATGGGATGTCTATCTGAACGGAGGACGAAAACATGCAAAGCTAGATGCAGTAGAATGGGCAAAACAAGGAGAAGCATTAGGTGCAGGAGAGATCGTGATCAATGCTATTCATACAGATGGTGAACAATTAGGCTATGACCTTAACCTGATACATTTAATCGCTTCTTCTGTCAGTATTCCAATTGTAGCAAGTGGAGGTGCAGGGAGTATTAACGATTTTTTGGAAGTTTTAAAACCTGGTCTTGCAGATGCAGCATTAGCAGCATCCGTTTTCCATTATAATGATATACCGATCCCACAATTAAAGAAGCATTTATACAACAAGGGTATAGAAATTAGGAGTGAGCGTATATGAACATAGAAATGGACGCTATAACATTTGGTACCGATGGATTACTGCCAGTAATCGTTCAGGATGCAACGAATGGAAAAATATTAACATTAGCTTATATGAATAAGGAGGCATTTTCCAAAACAGTCGAAACAAAGGAAGCTTGGTTTTTTAGTAGAAAGCGGCAGACACTATGGAACAAGGGGGAAACTTCTGGAAATAAACAAGCTGTCCATGCGATTTTCTTAGATTGTGATCAAGATGCGCTATTATTACAGGTAAGACCGCTTGGTCCAGCCTGCCACAAAGGCAAGCATACTTGCTTTCATCATGAGCTGTATCAGGAGTCTATTCCCCCTTATCAAGTTCTTGAACAGCTTAAGAAGCAAATAACCAAACGTAAACATTCTCCTGTTGTAGGTTCCTATACTGCCTATCTGTTTCGAGAAGGGCTTGATAAGGTATTAAAAAAAATTGGAGAGGAAGCTAGTGAGGTCATTATTGGAGCTAAAAATAAGAATAAACAGGAGGTAACCTGGGAAATAGCTGATTTAACTTACCATACGCTCGTATTGATGGAGCTACTTGATGTCTCCTTCCATGATATAACGAATGAGCTACAACAAAGACATAATCAGGAAAAGGACGTACGAAATGAATAGATTTTGGAGTGACGCAGTTAAACGGAGCACGCCCTATGTTCCCGGTGAACAGCTAAATGACCCTACCATTATAAAATTAAATACAAATGAGAATCCATATCCTCCCTCACCAAAAGTAAAGGAAGCTATTTACAGAGCATTAGAGAACAAGTTAAATCATTATCCTACACCAACAGCAGAGAATTTAAGAGAGAAAATTGCCAACTTCTATCATCTAAATAAAGAGAATGTTTTCATAGGAAATGGGTCTGATGAAGTGCTTGCTTTTTCGTTCATGGCATTTTTTCTGCCCGAAAAAAAAATCCGTTTCCCAGCAATTTCATATAGTTTTTACCCTGTTTATTGCAATCTTTTTCACATACCGTATCAAGAAGTATCCTTAAACAAGAACTTCACACTAAATCAAGTTGATTTTTTTGATTCGGATGGTGGTGTTATTTTACCAAACCCTAATGCACCTACGAGTATTCTAGCAGAACTTGACGTTATAAAAGCTATTGTAGAAAATAATCCTAATCGGGTTGTCATTATAGATGAAGCATACATTGACTTTGCTGCGGCTTCAGCAGTTTCACTCATTGACCAATATGAAAATCTCCTCGTCATACAAACGATGTCAAAATCTCGTTCGCTTGCTGGCTTAAGAGTAGGCTTTGCTATTGGCAATCCAGAACTAATTGAAGCACTCCAGCGAATCAAGAATTCGTTTAACTCCTACACCATTGATCGATTAGCACTTGCAGGAGCTGAGGCTGCTATTGAAGATACTACCTATTTTAAAGAAACAACAAATTCTATTATTCACACACGCAACTGGATGACGGCAGAGTTAAAAAAACGTGGATTTAAGGTATTGCCATCAGCAACAAACTTTTTGTTTGCTACACATCCTAGCTATGCAGCACGATCCCTTTATCAACAGCTAAAAATAGAAGGTATTCTTGTTAGACATTTTAATAAAGACGAAATTACACAATATTTAAGGATTTCAATAGGTACGGATCAAATGATGGAGCAATTCTTAGAAAAATTGGATACCCTTATTGCAGAAAAACGTCCTCTGCTAAGCAGACATACGAGCTTGTAAACATAGGAAATAGTATCGACATAAAGTGAAACTTCCTTCCGTGGGGAGTTTGTTTATCCCACGGATGGTTAGTACCACAAGGGTATGACCTAAAGGCCTCTGAACCAATCGGACATTTACTGATAGTTTATACCCATTTACCAATACCTTGATGTGAAGTCTTACTGCCAGTTATATGCGGGATAAAGTGAAATCGACGTCAAAAGAAAAAAGCATCCGATATTTAGACAGCTTCTAAATGATCGGGTGCTTTCATACTAAGCGTTGCTTAGATTAATGTTTCAACCTTTGCATCCTTTTTTAATTTATCAACTTTTTTCTGAAGTTGTTCATTCGTTTTTTGTTGTTTAATTTGATTTTTGATTTGGTCTTTCAAATCCTTTAATTTACCAATCTCTTCATTTTGCTCTTTCAACTGATTGTAGTATTCTTCAACCTCTTTATCCGTTACTTTGATCTCCAACTGTGAATCAATATACTTGGTAGTAATTAAATCATCTTCTAACTGCCGTTTAAATTGATCTTCCGTAAGATTAAATTGTTCAAGAACTGCAGTTAACTGGTCACCATTCTCTTCTTTTAACGAATCAAATTCGGATTGAACCTCTTTATCTGAAACCTTAATACCCTTGCTTGCAGCATCCTGTCTAATTAAGTGCTGCTCAACCAAAACGTTTATGGTTTGTTCCTTTAGTTTATCTAGATCGCTCACATCCTGTCCATATTGCGCCATTTGGGTTTTTAATTGTGTATAGATCGGGTTGTAGCGTTCACCTTTTATTTCATCACCGTTGACAGAAGCTACAGCTGTTCCTTCTTCTACCTTCTCTTTATCGGTCACTTTTACTTGCTGCTCCTGACCCTCTTTTGATGTATTACCTTCTTCCTGCGTTTGCTCATCTTTCTTTTTATCACCTTCAGCATTGTCATCTCCACATGCTGCCAATACGATTGCTAAGGTTAGTGCTAATCCTAGCATGATAATTTTTTTCATTCGTTAGACCCCTCATTTCTTAATGAATGTCCTTTCATTCAAACATATTTAGGACAACCTTTTCAAGTGCCAAATGTGCCGTTTACTGCAAAAACATGAGAATAGCAAGGGATGAAAGCCCTATTTACAATTGTATAACAATAAACAGCACTTTCCCTAAATTATGCCACATTCGACACGATTTATGTGTGAGTGATTGATTGAGATTCCCAAGACTAAAGTCGCAAGCCCTACACCTGCCATTGTGACCGATGGAATTCATGAATGATTAGCGATCTCAGTCCACACCTCCTAGTACTCGCTGCCTTTCAGCTAACTCACTCTGGATAGGCGAAGGCAACGTCTTCATGTTTAGGCAGGCTACCATCTTCAAACGAGTCCATTTTCGTTACAAAATATTCAACACAACTATAGCAAATTAATGAAGTAAATAGTTAATATAAAAGAAATTAAATAGAGGCTGGTACAAAACACAACTTCTTTACTCAAAATACGAATAATCAAGTTATCAATAGGAGTATCGCCGCACCGTAAAAATATACGCTCTTTCCGCAGGCACGGCCTCAGCTAACTTGGTAAAGAAAAACACGTTACCACGTGGATCTTCGGACGCATGGTTCCCGCCGGAGTCTCACTTATTTCAGGTGCTAAATGAAAGATTCTAACCAAAAGACGAACGATAGTTATTTTCTCGTGTTCTCTTTTTTGCTTCCTGCTTCTTCTGTTTAATGGGTTTTTTAGACATAGAAGGACGCCCCTTTTGTTTTAATTCCAGGCCTTCCTTACCTTGTTTGCGAAATTTTTTCATCCAGAGTTTAACAATGGACGAAGTGCTCAACTTAAATTGAACAGCAGTTTCTGTATAAGAAGCACCTGTCTCTAGCATAAATTGTATCGCATCTAATTTAAATTGAACAGAATACTCCTTCTTTGTATTTCTTCGTTTTAGTCCCGCCATACCGTGACGCTCATAGTTTTTCACCCATTCATATATTGGTGTAGAGCTACTCATATGATATTTTTTGGCTAAGGAACGATATGAAAGATTTCCATCTATATACTCGGTGACAACCTTCCCTTTAAATTCTTCACTATATTTAGCCACAAAAACACCCCCTGAAATTAGATTTTTTACTCTAACTTCAGGGGGTCGGTACCTTATCGTTCGTCTTTTATTGTTTCTTCATTCTTTTGTCTCTGTCTCTACCAATTTACTAAGACATGCTTTTTGTAATTATTTTTCTAAGCTTGCTTGAATTTCATCAACCATACCCTGAACAGATACAAGTCCGCCACCAGATAAGTACCAGAATTCAGGATCAAGGTACACGATATTATCATTTTCATAAGCTTTCGTGCCTTGAACTAGTTCGTTCTCCACAATTTGCTTTGCAGAAGATTCTTCTCCAATTGCTGCACTACGATCAATAACATAAAGTAAATCAGGATTCTTTTCAACTACATATTCAAATGAAACATTTTGACCATGAGTAGATGCTTCGATATCTTTATCTACTGCAGGCACATTAAACACATCGTGAATAATACCAAAACGTGAACTAGGACCATATGCGCTAATCTTATCATCATTTGCTAGAATGATTAATGCATTCTCATCAGCTTGTTTTGCTTTTTCTTGTATTCCTGCAATCGATTCATCGATTGTTGCTAGTTCTTCTTCTACTTCAGACTGTTTATCAAAAATCTTACCAAGTGTACTCATGTTTTCTTTAAATGATTCCATGTAACGAGTAGTATCAACACCTAAGTAAACAGTAGGAGCTAATTCTGATAGCTGATCATATACAGATGACTGACGCCCTGAGATAAAGATGACATCCGGATCAATTTCAGCAATTTTCTCAAAATCTGGTTCCTTTAAGCTTCCGATATTTTCATATTCTTCCCCTTCATATTTTTCTAAATACGATGGGATATTACCTTTGGCAACACCCGCTACTTCTACTCCTAATTTATCTAATGAATCAAGTACACCATAATCAAAAACAACTACTTTTTCAGGATTCTGCGGTACTTCTGTATCGCCAAGTTCTTGCGTTATCTTTATATTTTCTGTTTCAGCAGTTTCCTTTTCCTTACTTCCGCTATTCCCTTCATCACTACTTTTTTCTTCATCTGAACCACAAGCAGCCAATGCGAAGACCATTATGCTCATGAATAGTAACAATAGTAATTTCTTCATCATAAACTCCCCAATCTTTTTAATTTAATATTTTTTATATTAACCATACCGCTTCTTACCATTCAAAGTAGATTTCCAGTGTCATTTTTGCCCAATCTCTTTTGTACCGGGCTCGTTATATGAAAGCATTCCAAGAGCTTTTTTTCTTAAACCTATTTACCTGTGCCAAAACATACGATAAAATTAAAATTGTCAGCATTCCTTCATCATGACCTTAGTTTTCGCTAACATCATGATGGGGGGATTTTTTATATTGGAATCACTTCAAATGGTATTAAGCCATGTAGATGATTAAAAATAAACACATATACGTTTATCATCAATGTCTTGAATATCAATGTCCATATCATAAATATCTTTTAGGACACATTTATCAATGACATCACAAGCCTTACCTTGTTTTACTACCTTTCCATCCTTCAAAGCCACAATATTATCTGAGTAGCATGACGCAAAATTAATATCATGAATAACAATTAATATTGTTTTCCCAAGCTCATCTACTAAATTTCTTAGTGTCTTCATGATTTGAACGGAATGGCGCATATCCAGATTATTTAATGGCTCATCCAAAAGAATGTACTCTGTATCCTGTGCAATTACCATGGCAATATGTGCACGTTGACGTTGACCACCACTTAGTTCATCTAAAAACTTATCCTGCATCTCACGAAGCTCCATATAATCAATGGCTTCATCCACTTTTTCCCAATCATAGCTATTGAGCTTACCTTGAGAGTAAGGAAATCGTCCAAATGATACGAGCTCCCGAACTGTTAGTTTTAAGTTGATCGAATTAGATTGTTTTAGTATCGATATCTTCTTAGCCAGCTCATTGTTTTTAGTTTCCATAATGTCTTTGCCATCAATGGATATATTTCCATTATCTTTTGCGATAAGACGACTAACCATAGAGATCAACGTACTTTTCCCAGCACCATTCGGTCCGATGAAAGAAGTAATGGTCCCTTTTTCAATGTTTAAAGAAACATCTTCAATCACTTTCTTCTGGTTATACGACTTAAATACATTTTTTATGTCTACCATGATTTATTCTCCTTTAACAAAAGATATATAAAGTAAATACCACCAATAAAGTTAATGATGACACTAATAGTTGTTTGGAAAGTAAATACTTTCTCCACAATAAATTGACCACCTAGTAATGCGATAATGCTAATTAGCATCGAACCAATAAGAATGTAAAAATGACGGAACGTTTTTAAAAACTCATAAGCTAAGTTTACGACGAGCAACCCAAGAAACGTCATGGGTCCAACTAGTGCTGTTGCCATGGAAATAAATATGGCAACAATGATTAGTAAATGTTTAACAACACGATTATAGGGCACACCTAAATTAATTGCATTATCCTTCCCTAACCCCAATACATCTAAATATTTATAATACCGCATTAAATAAATAATAAGCAGTACAAATATCACAATGGAGATATAAACAAGATTGGTATTTACGTTGTTAATACTTGCAAACATACGATCCTGTGCTACCATAAATTCATTTGGATCGATCAGAACTTGCATAAAGGAAGTGATACTGCTAAAGAACGTTCCCAATATCATACCAACGAGCAAGAGAAAATAGATATTGTTGCTTTCTCCTTTAAAAAGTACTTGGTAGAGTAATAAAGAGAAAACAACCATTCCTCCAATTGACACGAGGTAGTTAACATTACTATTCATCATTATTAATGAATTGGAACCTATGGTAAAAATAATTAACGTTTGGATAAGTAAGTACAGTGAATCCAGTCCTAATACACTTGGTGTCAAGATGCGATTATTTGTTATGGTCATAAAGATGGTTGTTGCAAAAGCAATTGCACCACCTGTAAGTAATATAGCAACTACTTTCATAATTCGCCTTGGTAGGATATAGCCAATATTTCCACTTAGATCATAAAAGATATAGAGCATTGTTAATAAAACAGCAATTATGGCTAGTACGAGTGTTTTCTTTTTATATCCCATATTTTTTTCTCCTAAACAGCAGATAGATAAATAACCCACTACCTATCACGCCAACGGTTAAGCTAATTGGTATTTCATATGGATATATAATTACTCTGCCAATAATATCACATATAAGAACGAATAAAGCCCCTAATAATGCTGTATGTACCAAGCTCTTCTTTAAATGATCACCTTGATAGATGGTTACGATATTCGGAATAATCAAACCAAGGAATGGAATCACACCTACCGCCAAGACTACGGATGCAGTAACTAAGGCTACTATAATTAGACCTAAATTAACTACTTGTCGATAATTTAAACCCAAGTTTTTGGAGAAGTCCTCACCCATTCCAGCAATGGTAAATTTATTGGCATAAAAAAAAGCCAATAGCAGGATCGGAATGCTAACATACATTAACTCGTAGTTTCCACTCATAATCATAGAAAAATCGCCCTGCATCCATGACGATATATTTTGAATTAAATCATACTTGTATGCGATGAAAGTGGACATGGAGCTAATGATATTTCCAAACATCAGTCCAATAAGCGGAATGAATATGGCATCTTTAAATTTTATCTTTTCCAGTATCTTCATAAATGCAAATGTACCTAAAAGCGCAAATGCGAATGATACAAGCATTTTTTGAAATGGATTGGCAGCTGTAAATACAACCATGGAAACGAGGATACCAAGCCTTGCTGCATCTAATGTACCAGCAGTTGTAGGTGAAACAAATTTGTTTCTACTTAACTGTTGCATAATTAGTCCGCATATGCTCATGCTCATTCCAGCTATTAATATACTAATAAGTCTTGGAACTCTTGATACCATTAATACTTTTGCCTGATCCTCTGATAATCCAAATATATCTAATGGAGATATATCAGAAACACCAATAAATAAAGATACAAAGGAAAGTAGTATAAGTGCTAGTACTAAGTAACGTATTTTCATAGACTGACCTTCTCTTCCAACTTTCCTATATTAATAATTATTCTTACTTTTGAATTGTTCTAATTAATAATGATATTCATTATCAATTAGATTCTTCTATAAGTATAACAGATTTCCCCTTCACGTCAATAAAAAAAGGCTTTCGTTTATATTTTATTCACAAATAAGCCAAAAGAATGAAGCGCTTTCTTATATATGTGGGAAAGTACATTTTTTATTTAAAAATCTTCGCGTGCTATAGTATGGAGAATGTGATAAAAGGATTATTAAGAAGGAACTTCTCAATAATCCTTTGAGAACGGCTTATTCTGTCTCGCAGCCTTCGTCTGTGCAATAGGTCGTTTTTGAGGATTTAGGGTTTAGTGATTTTAATTTGCTTTCTTGTTGCTCTTCTTCCCATACTTGTTCAAGTACTTCCGCAAATACTTCCTGTGGCTGTGCTCCTGAAAGGGCGTACTTTTCATTAAACACAAAAAAGGGTACACCCTGCACACCAATTTGTCGGGCTTGTTCCTCATCTGCGCGCACATGAATCGCGTAATCATCTACTTTAAGCAACGTTGTAACCGCATTTTCATCCAAGCCCACGTCAATCGCAAGCGCAATTAATGTTTCATAATCACTAATTAACTTTGACTCTGTAAAGTAAGCATGCATCAAGCGTTCTGCCATTTCTATACCTTTTCCTTGTTGTTCCGCATATTTTGCAATACGATGAGCGTCAAAAGTATTGGTATGTTGCATCGTATCAAAATGATAGGTTAAACCAACCTCAGCCGCTTGCTTTCCAACACTCTCATTCATTTGCTTCGCTTGTTCTATCGACATTCCTTTTTTTTCTGATAGATATTCATGAATTGATTTATTAGGAGTTGCTTCGGTATTTGGATCCAGTTCATAGCTTTTAAACTCAAGTATTATTTGATTTTCATGTGGAAAAGTTTTCATTGCATTTTCTAGTCTTCTTTTTCCAATATAACAAAAAGGGCATACAAAATCCGACCAAACTTCGATTTTCATAACTACACCTCATTTCTCCTTACATTGTAGCATAGCTATTCTAAAGGAATGAAGAATTGTGCTTGTTTCGTAGCAGCTATGTCTTAATGTTTAGGTGAAGAGTGATCTGTATCTACATATCTTCCCTGATTTGGAACAGCGATGTCTTCAAAATAATCAACAAGCTTTTGTAATCCTTTTGTTAGTTTTTCACCTTCCATAGCGACACCATGTCCAGGTATAACAACTTGTGGATCAAGCGCTGCTAGTTTCTCAACAGATGCTTGTGCAGCTTTCCAATCCGTCGTAAAGTACTTAGGTGGACCACTCACCTCTGCTGTTTGCATAAATACACGAGAGAAAGATTCCTGACGAACTGTAATGAATGCATCACCAGAAAATAAAAGGGAATCACTTTCACGAAAATAGGATACATGCCCAGGCGAATGTCCTGGCGTGTGAATCCATCTCCAACCATCTAAATAGGGAACTTGATGATTATCAGGTAAGGGCTGAACTACATCTCCTAAGTCAATTGGCTCATTTGGATATAACGAAGATATCTTGGCTAATATTCCACTATCAACCGTTGTGTCTGGTTCCGGATAACTTTTTTCGCCACGTAAAAAAGGTAATTCGTTTGCATGTGTATAAATAGGTACCTCCCACTCTTCTGCTAAATCTGCTAGCCCTCCTACATGATCAAAATGCCCATGTGTTAAAAGGATTGCTTTTGGTTTACTTCCCTTACCAAAGCGATCAACTACAACGGATTTTATCTCAGGAGCTGCATTGGGTAATCCTGCATCTATAAGCACCCATTCTCCCTTATCGGGATATCCGATAAAACCAATATTAACTATTTGATCTGTATAGTAATAAACATCACTTTTTACTTGAATACCACCACCACTTGTAATAGATGTCATCGGAATGAATTTATGATGTTCCTTTTGATGAAAATCTTGATCCATCTAAACACGACTCCTTTGCTAATTAATAAGAATAGTATTTAACATATCTAGAAACTTCATGCAGGAGTTACATGTTTTTTGACTAAGCAATAAGAAAAACGGAGCAAAATTCGCTCAGTCCTTATCACTAAATGCTCAGATTTACGCTTCCTCTAGTAGCTATTATGGAATAATAGCTACTGCTTGACCACCACTCCGGCTGCCCACTTCCCTTTCCGTGGGGTTTGTCCTTCAGCTAACTTTTTTAGCAAAACCCGCTCAAAAAAGTGGATCTTCAGGTCAAACATTTCCCACAGGAGTTGAAGTGGCCGGCCTTCGCTATTATCAGGCTCTACAACGCTAGCATGAAGTAACACAGCTACTTTTATACTCACGGATAGCGATTTTTACTTTACCCATTGTAAAAAAGTCAACCTATTACTTATGACAAGAATTGGTGCACATTCTCATAGCGGAGACGAATTACGTAGACTCCTGCGGGAATAGCGCGAGCCGAAAATCCACTTTGCAACGTGTTCTTCTTTGCAAAGTTAGTTGAGGCCGTGTCCGCGGAAAGCGAAGTAATTCGTCGGAGCATTGCCAATATACATCAAACATTTCAAAATAACTACTTGGCTTAACGCAGTCATTGCACTGATTTTATACTTTCTTATCTTTGAACAAAAGCGCAAGCGCCCGATTAGGACTGGAGCGATTCAACGGAGATAAAAGAATCATGGTATGCTTGCGAGCCGATAATGACTTATCGTAAGATGATTCGTGAAATCGACCAGTTTGTGGGCGCTGGGGCTGGACGCGGCTCAACTCGCCCATTTTTATCCACATGGGCTAATTTTATAATTCCTAGACTAAAATAAAAACAGCTAAAACCTAATGGCTTAGCTGCTTTCATCAAGCAAGGATTTCCCCATAATCGTTAGACGTTTTGTATTTTTTAACTCGTTTAAAGAAGTAACACCAATTCCAAACATCACCATTTTCAATTCCAATTCGATTTGTTCCATTGTTTGCATTACAGATTCCACTGATTCTGTTGCAGTTTGCAATAATTGCCTAGCAAATCCAATCACATCGGCTCCAATCGTAATTGCTTTTGCTGCGTCTACGCCTGTTTTCATACCACCACTTGCTACGAGTGGTATGTTCGGTAGCTTACTTTTTACGGACACAATACAATCCTTTGTAGGTATTCCCCAGTTATTAAATGCTTCTGCTGCAGCCTTCTTAAGTGAATCTTGAGATCTTAGCTTTTCGACTTGACTCCATGATGTGCCACCAGCTCCAGCTACATCAATGTACGAAATCCCTGCATCGTATAGTCGCTTAGCTACCGTACCATCTATCCCAAATCCTACTTCTTTCGCTCCAACTGGAACGTCTAGACGCTCACATATCTTCTCGATTTTCGGCAATAGTTCATTGAAATTCAGATCCCCTTCATCTTGTACTGCTTCCTGTAAGCTATTTAAATGCAGAACGAGAGAATCCGCCTCCGTCAAATCTACAATTCGTTGTGCTTCTTCGACACCATACCCATAATTTAATTGAACAGCACCTAAATTAGCAATTAATGGAACAGTTGGTGCTTGCTTACGTATTAAAAAAGAATCCTTATGCGAGTCACTTTCCAATAGTGCCCTTGTAGATCCAAGTGCCACCGCCCATCTTTTTTCTTCCGCTGCTAATGCTAAGTTTTGATTAATTTGTGCTGCTAGCTCAGACCCTCCAGTCATTGAACTTACTAAGAATGGGGCCTGCAGTGATTTATGTAAAAACGTAGTAGTTGTCTCGATAGAATCAAAATTAATTTCTGGAAGTGCATTATGTATAAATGAAATTCCCTCTAACCCTGTTGATTTATTGATGCCTTCTACATTTTCGGTTAAACAAAGTCGAATATGCTCTGTCTTTCTACGGTTAATTCCTTCTTCCATTTTATAGACCTCCAATTTTAGACCTCCATCCATATCATAACATACCTTGACCAATTGTTCGTATTGTAATGATCTTTCTTTAATAATTTTGCAGACTCAGCTAATCGCTTATTCTGAGTGGTTAATTCCAAATACGAGGCTCATGAAGAAATGCTTTCTTCCAAAAATATATTGACAGCGATTGCATTACAGTTTACATTAAATTAATAAGTTAATATATGGGTCGGAGATAATGGAGAGACAGCTTTATTCCTCTTTTCTTTTATAGAAGAGGCGTTTAAGCATGTCTTTTTTTTTCGTAATTTACACCCATGCCTATTGGAATCAATTTCATAAGTGCTTATCCGAACAATCTATAAAAAGGGAAGCTTCAACCAGGGGAGGAATATTAGCGATTTTATTCGGGTAAATTTAAAATAACTCGTGATTGAAAGATGCTGATTTCATCGATTGTAACATATGGTGGTGACTCTACAGGAAGAGTGCTCAGATGAGACTTAATTGGCATGAATCGATGAGATGACTCACGGTAAGCGTGTGCCTGTAGATGAAATTTACTGTATTCACTATTCACATTCAAGATCACTCGGATTAGGCTACCATTATAAACTTGACTCATTTAACTTAAATATAGGGAAAGAAGGGAGAACAAATGTTCAAATTTTTAAAGCCTGCACCTCATAAAGAAAGGATGCCAGAAGAAAAAATCGACTCTTCCTATAAAAAGCTTCGGTTGCAAGTATTTTTAGGAATATTTATTGGCTATGCAGGATATTATTTAATTCGTAAAAACTTTTCGCTTGCGATACCTTATTTAACAGAGGAAGGCTTTACCAAAGGGGAATTAGGGATTGCTTTAGCAGCAATTTCCATTGCTTATGGTGTAAGTAAGTTTGTGATGGGGACTGTATCAGATCGCAGTAATGCTAGATATTTCCTCACCATTGGACTCATATTATCAGCTATTATCAACTTACTAATTGGCTTCGTGCCATTCTTTACTTCAACAGTGACTATCATGTTTATAATGCTATTTTTAAATGGATGGGCACAAGGTATGGGGTGGCCACCTTCCGGAAGAATATTAGTACACTGGTTTAGCGTTAGTGAAAGAGGCACGAAAACCTCGATTTGGAATGTAGCACACAACGTTGGTGGCGGGTTAATGGCACCACTAGCGATAGCAGGTGTATCCATTTGCACTACTTATTTTGGTGCTGTGTTTGTCGGCTACGAAGGAATATTTATTCTACCAGCTCTTGTTGCAATCGTGGTTGCTATCATTGCGTTCTTGTTAATGAGAGATACGCCACAATCCGTCGGTTTACCACCGATCGAGGAGTACCGTAATGATTATCAAAGCAAGGATAAAAAAACATATGAAACAGAACTAACTACAAAAGAAATATTGTTTAAATATGTTTTAAATAATAAATGGGTATGGACAATTGCATTAGCAAATGTGTTTGTATACTTTGTGCGCTATGGTGTACTTGACTGGGCACCGACGTATTTAAGTGAAGAAAAATCCTTTAATATGGAAGAATCTAGTTTAGCCTATTTCTTATACGAGTGGGCTGGAATACCTGGGACATTATTATGTGGATATATTTCCGATAAGGTATTTAAAGGGCGTCGTGGTCCTGCAGGTGTCATCTTCATGGTAGGAGTTCTACTCTCTGTTGTTGTTTATTGGCTTAATCCAGCAGGAAACCCTTTAATTGACAACTTAGCACTTATAGCAATAGGTTTCCTTATATATGGACCGGTTATGCTTATCGGCTTACAAGCATTAGACTTTGTACCAAAGAAAGCTGCCGGAACCGCTGCTGGCCTAACAGGTTTGTTTGGCTATCTTGGTGGTGCTGTAATGGCAAATGCACTTATGGGATTTATTGTACAACATGCAGGCTGGAATGCAGGTTTCCTTTTATTAACTGGTTCTTGCATATTAGCCATTCTATTATTTACGTTAACTTGGAATGTTCGCGGACAAGAAGTAGTTAAGCATTAATAATAAATTATAGGGAGTTCCAAAAGCTATGGAAAATGGCTAAAGGGCTCCCCTTTTTATATATCTAAAGTTCAAATGAAACAATCCTTTGTCAAACGCTAGAACAGGACACCTATAGCTGATTTATTTTACCTAATGTGACCATCCTTGTATCGTGTAAATATAGTGGAACAACAGGAACCTAAAAAAATATAATATCGTGCTAAACGTGAGAACTAGACTTCTTTGGAAATAATGTATAACTAAAGCTAATAACAAAATCAATCAGCAATATTAGTGACCAGAGACGAAAGGTTTCAAATAACGCATTTGTCTGTTCCGGATTATTTATATATAAAATGATACCTCCTAAAAATACACTCCCTATGCACCAAGCTAACAAATGACGATACCAACCAACTCGTTCGCTTTTAGCGAATTCCTTTCCATACTTTTTCTTTTTAGACGGCTTCTCACCATCAGCAAACCGATAGGCAAATTGTTGATCCGCCCATTTGATCATACTATGACCATAGCCTATGCTTACACCAATATAAATAGCAGCAATACCGTGAACTGTTGTGGCAATTGCCCCGTTTTTCAAATCAATTACTGTTGCCATTAACAAGATAAAGTCAACAACTGGAGTAAGGATAAGTAATATAGCCCCAAGCCGTCTCTTTTTAAATACATATCTTGCGATTAAACCAGCTAAAACAAATATCCAAAAACCGATCTCACAAGCAATAATTAACCAACCAATCAAAGAATCCACCTCTTTTTAGTACAATCGTATTAATTAAATTATACGTTACTTATTTAAATAATACAACTGTGTTATAATAATGACATGCCAAAAAAAGTAGATCATGAAAAAAGAAAAATTATAATAGCAGAAGCAACATGGAAAATAATTGTAGAAGAAGGAATAGAGCAAGCAACCGTTCGTAATATCGCTCATGCTGCTGATTTATCAGTAGGCGCTTTAAGGCACTATTTCACAACCCAATCGGAGTTGTTGCTTTATTCCATGCAACTAGTCTCCGATAGAGCTCGAGAAAGAATGGCCAGTCAACAGTACGATGGTCCACCACTACAAGTCATGGAGGAAGTTCTTTTTGAATTTATACCTTTAGATAAAGACAGAAAAATAGAGATGGAGGTATGGTTAAGTTTTTCAGCAAGAAGTCTTGTTGACCCAGATTTAATGCAGTTGAATCAAAAGGTATATCATGACTTACGACGTGTTATTATTGCTGTTATTGATCATCTTATCTCCCTGCAATTCGTACCTGATCAGTTTGCTGCTGAGATTGAAACTGAACGGTTATATGCACTCATTGATGGACTTGCTATTCATCATTTGCTACAACCAGATAGCCTGTCTAAAGAAATGATGACCTCTGTGATCCAACATCATCTAAAGAGTTTATGTAAACAGGAGGTTTTGGATAAATGAGACAAAAAGCTAAAGCGTTCGCAACAAAGGCACATGATGGACAACGAAGAAAGAGTTCCAATGATCCTTATATCACTCATCCCATCCGTGTAGCAGCAAGGTTAGCAGCAGCTGGTTTTCGTGATGAATTAATTAGTGCTGGATATTTACACGATGTGGCGGAAGACACTTCTTATACTATTAAGGATATTAAGGAACAATTTGGTGATTCAATAGCTCACTTGGTTGCAGCCAATACAGAAAATAAATCTCTAAGTTGGCAGGAAAGAAAACAGCATACAATTGACAACTTGAAATCTGCGGAAAAGGAGATAAAATATTTAATTATTGCTGATAAACTAGATAATTTACTAAGCTTAGAACAGGACTTGAGAGGTCAAGGTGCAATTGTTTGGGACCATTTTAACGCTCCTTTCGAAAAGCAAAAATGGTACAATCAGTCATTAGTTGAAGTAATGTACTATGGTTTACGTTCTGAAGAAATCCCCAATTACTTTAGATTATATGAAGAAACTGTTGCTAGAGTGTTTGAAGGAAAATAATAAAGTAGTATTCCTTTGTGTTTTTTCCACAGAATTCTTGAGGAAAACATTGCTTTAGTAAGGCTCTTTCTGTCTGTTACATCTGGGATATACTATAATCTTCCGGAAAGAGTGGCAATCAACTATATGCCTTGACTCGCATACAGTACTGTTCTTGATGATTACTCGACTTCCACTTCATTTTTTATAGACAATAAAGCAGCCTCCGATTTCCAATGAGGAATGGAGGCTGTCTTTCTTTTATTTATATCTACGATTTTTATATCTTGTCTTCATATTTTTGGTAAGCTGCTTCCACTTATTTTTTTCTTCGAGTTGTGCTTTTTGATCCTGCTTTCTCTTTTCATAAGCTAACTCACGCTGTAATTTTAGATAGCTCTGGAAACGTGCTTCAGACAATTCACCTGAATTAAGGGCATCCTTCACTCTACAGCCAGGCTCCGTATCATGCTTGCAGTCGGTAAAATAACATGCGGTAACGAAGGCTTCAATATCCTCAAATGCCGTATCAATAGCATGTTCACCTTCCCAAAGCTGCAGCTCACGCATACCAGGTGTATCAATAAGTAATCCACCATTTTTCAATAAAAACATTTCACGATGTGTTGTTGTATGACGACCTTTACTATCATTCTCCCGTATAGCATTTGTAAGTTGAACCTGTTCTTCCAGTAGCACATTTACCAATGTTGATTTTCCTACGCCAGATGAACCTAAAAGCGCTGCAGTTTTACGTGGAGGCAAATAAGACATAAATTCCGTTATACCTTCTCCCGTTATACTGCTCAATGTAACAATCGGAATCCCAATTGCAACCTCTTCAAGCTCAGACATGATCGTAGCTATTTCATCAGCTTTACACATATCTTTTTTCGTAAGCACTATAACTGGTGAAGCTCCACTCTCATAGGCTGAGATAATATATCTTTCCATCCTTCGTACATTAAGATCATCATTTAACGAACCTACGATAAAAATAGTATCCAAATTTGCAGCAACTAACTGCGCTTCTGTCTTATCACCAGCCGCTTGGCGAACAAATTGAGTTTTACGTGGTAATAGTTCCTTTATTACTGCTTTTTTCTCATCAATTAGTTTCTCCACAACCACCCAATCACCAACAGCAGGAAAATCCATTGATGAATTAACCTCATTAAAGAATTTCCCACTAACATGCGCTATATACTCATATCGACCATCAGATATGCGATAGCTATTCCGTTGCACCGTAATAACACGTGCAATTGTATTCAAATTGACAGATGGTGAAGATGATTCCTCCCATCCTAACTTTACCAAATCGTTCACTATGAAAATTCCTCCTATAATGGAGAAAGCACCCTCATTATACCGACCGTTCCTCCATTTTGTTTGATGTGTACGTACATAAATTTCGTTTTACAGTTGCACTCATAAAACATCACTCCTTTCAAAATGGACCTATCGGTGTTAACCTACAATAGTTATACCCTATATTACTTACTTAGTAAAGTTCTTCTGTACAATTCAGCAAAAAGCCAGACGTAAAAAACACGTCTGGCTTCTCTGCCTATCTAATATTCATTTCGCTCGGCTCCGGGCCTTTACGCTCATTTCGATCCAATCCTTCGATCCTTTTCATATCATCAGTCGTTAGTTCAAAATCAAACACGTTAAAATTCTCTTCCATTCTAGATGGTGTAACTGATTTAGGTATTACAATATTATTATATTGCAGATGCCAGCGAAGAATTACCTGAGCAGGTGTTTTACTATAACTACCAGCAATACTAGTAATTACATCATTTTTTAATACTTCGCCACCTTGCATTAATGGACTCCAAGCTTCAAGATATATATTGTGTTTTTCACAGAATTCCTTTACTTCTTTTTGCTGCAAGTATGGGTGACACTCTACTTGATTAACCGCAGGAACAACATCACATTCATCTATTAATCGTTGCAAGTGCTCCACATTAAAGTTACAAACACCAATCGCTTTCACACGACCATCCTTATATAGCTTTTCCAAAGCTTTATATGTTTCCACATAGTCATCATACTCAGGCGTCGGCCAGTGAATAAGGTAAAGATCAACATAATCTAAGCCTAATCGTTCTAAGCTTTTGTCAAATGCCTGTAGCGTATTCTCATAGCCTTGATCCGAATTCCAAACTTTAGTAGTGATAAAAAGGTCTTCACGTGCAACATTACTGTTTGCTAGTGCCTTACCAACACCATTTTCGTTTTCATAAACTTTTGCAGTATCAATAGAGCGGTAACCAATTTCTAGTGCCTTTTCCACTGCAGGGGTCGCTTCTTCATCCGGTACTTGCCAAACACCAAATCCTAATTGTGGCATTTTCAAACCGTTGTTAAGTGTTATATACTGCATCTTTTAACTCCCTTTCATTTTGGAATATTATTCTTATATTATCACAGCTGCTTATTGGATTTAATCAATATGCATTCGTAATGACCATCCTTAATCTCTCCATTTTCTCCGAGCGAACGTGTAATTTCCTTCATATCTCGATAAGCGTTCCTGATCAATTAAATAGGTTACAGGAAAGAGTCTATCTAAAAAGTATCGATCATGTGATACTGCAATAATTGTTCCATCAAATTGTTCTAATGCTTCTTCTAGAACCTCTTTGGATTCAATATCAAGATGATTCGTTGGCTCATCTAAAATAAGCAAATTATGATTCTGGTACACAAGTTCCGCCAAACGTAGACGCATTTTTTCTCCACCACTTAATTGCTTAACCTTACGGAAAACACTCGGACCAAAGAAAAGAAACCTTGCTAAAATCCCCCTCGCTTCTCCCTCTGTAACAGGTACTTGATCACGAAATTCTTCCAGAACAGATCGAGATCCATCCATTTCTAACATATGCTGTGATAAGAAACCAATAGATAAATTGCTTCCTAGTTGGATCGCACCCTGATCTGGTTCATCTTTCCCTAATAACATTCTTAACAGAGTTGATTTCCCAGTTCCGTTTTCACCTATAATAGCAACACGATCTTGAAAGCGAATATGCATATTGGCTGCCGAAAATAATGGTTTACTCGGAAAACGCTTATACACATTATCCAGCAGAATAACATCCTTCCCACTACGTTTTTCCATTTGAAAATCCAAATTAATACGCTTTTTCTCCAAAATCGGACGTTTCAAGACAGTCATTTTCTCTAAAGCTTTTTCCATACTTTTGGCTCGACGATGCAAGCCATCATTTGGTGGATTTGCTTGATTTGCCCACTCTTTTAAACGTTTAATCGTTTCCTTCATCTTCTTTATTTTTTTCTGTTGATCCTGGTATTGCTGGAATTCTTGCAGTAAACGCGTTTCTCTTTCTTTTACATAATCCGTATAATTCGTATGATATTTCAACAGTTCTCCTTGGTCCATCTCTAATATAGTAGTTACTGTTTCATCTAGAAAATAACGGTCATGAGAAACAATGACAACTGTTCCATGGTATTGATTTATAAAATTTGTTAGCCATTCAATCGCAAGGAAATCCAAATGATTCGTCGGCTCATCCAACAGCAGAAGATCTGGCGCTGTTAATAATAGCTGCGCTAAACCAACCTTTGTTCTTTCTCCACCACTTAGGTTCTTCCACTTCTTATTGGCTAAATGCTCCATTTGTAAGCCATTCATTACACGCCTTACTTGAGCATCCATTTCGTAACCACCTTGATCCTGGAATTGCTCTTGAAGCTTTCCGTACTTTTCAATAAGAAGCATTAATTGATCAGCTTCCGTTTCCGAAGACATACTAGCTTCCAATTCAAGCATTTGTGATTTTAGTCGATTAAGCTTTGTAAAAACTTGAAATAACAGTGATTCAACCTCAGCTTCAGCTTCTAAAGATGGGGCTTGCTGTAATAAACCAACGGATAAATTCTTTTTCCATGTAATCGTACCTTCTGCTGGCTCCGACTTCTTTGCCAATAAATCTAGTAAGGTTGTCTTTCCTTCTCCATTCCTTCCAATTAACCCAATTCGTTCTCCTTCTTTAATTTCAACTGTAATATCCTTAAATATAATATTTGCACCTAATATTTGCGTCACTTGCTGTAAACTGCTAATAATCATCTTCTCTTCCTCCGTTTGCCGAAGAGACACTTACTACACATAGAAAGAAGTATTTTTATTAGATTGCTATTCAATTTTTACATCATAAAGAACAATCTTTTAAAAACACCAAAAAAAGACGCAAAGAGTTCTCCCCTTACACGCCTTTTTCACTAGATATATGGAAGCGTTAGTCTATTCCACTTCAGAGGAAGCCAACGATTTTCCATACGAATCCGCTTGTAGGTAGATGTCTCTTACTGGTATTTTTCCTAATGTTGTAGTAAAAAAGGGCATACTTATCCCTCAAGCAACATTTCCGGAAAAAATCGCATAACGAAACCAAAGATATTCTTTAATCTTCGTTACACTACCAGTATGATTCATCTAACCCACCTCCTTTTTAATTATGTCTAGTATACTTAAAAATTCAGAAAGGTGTCAATGCTAAACGTCACCTTTTTTTACGATAAAGTTATTTTGCAAAACAGCCCAATTTTGGGGAAATGGAATACCTAATACCCAGTAACTAGCCCCTCTTATATCATAATCTCTTAGTGTATCGTATTTTGCTTGGATACTTCTTGCATCCTCAAACCATACTTCATGCTGCTGACCATCTCCAGCCGTATAACGGAAGTATGGTGATTGATAGGTATCATTATATTGGATCTCCGCTCCATAAGTTGCAGCTAGTTGGATGGCTTCTTGTGAACTAACTGTTCGAGCTACAGTACCTTCTTGCCACGGAATTTTCCAGTCTCTTCCATACAACGGTATTCCCATCATAATTTTATCACGAGGTATGACTGTAATTGCATAATCTAGTACCTTACGTACCTCATTAATTGGCGCTATCGCTAATGGTCTTCCTCCTGCCCATCCCCATTCATAAGTCATGAGCACAATAAAATCAACAATTTCTCCCTGTGTTTTATAATCATGAGCCTCATAGAGCAATCCTTCTTGATCACTTCTAATTTTGGGAGCAAGAGCCGTAGTAACCAGATATCCATTAGGATGAAGGCGAGCTACAACACGCCGTAAAAAGTTGTTATAGTTCTCTCGATCCTCAGGATAAACATATTCAAAATCAAAATTTACTCCTTGATATCCTTTTTCTTGCATTTCTTCTAATAGAATCGTTATTAACTTCTCTTGTAACTCAGGGCTCCGTAATAATGTTGCTGCTAAATCAGAGTCAAAGTCCCCTTCAACGAAATTTGTTAATACTAAAAGTGGCAGCACATTTGTTGCCTCTGCCGCTTCAAGAATAGGTAAATCGTTTAGCTCGGTAATCGTACCATCTGATCGAATACTATACGTAAATGGTGTTACGTACGTTAGTAGCCTTCCATAGGCCAATATTTCCTGAGCACCTTGTGCTCCCGTTTTTGTAGCATATGCATTTATTTCTTTAACCGGCCTGGATGGTTGAGGAATTTTTAATACTTGACCTGGATAAATAAGCGATGGATTGGTAATTGCATTCATCCTCATTAATTCATTAACTGTAACACCAGTCTGTTGGGCTATTTCCCATAACGAATCTCCAAGCTGTACGATATATGGATAATAAGGTATTTCTAACATCTGTCCTACAAATAACAAATTAGGGTCTGTTATTTGATTGACTGCCGCAATCTCCTGTACAGGTATTTGATATCGTTGGGCTATCATCCACAATGTATCTCCAGACTGCACAACATATTCTCTACGTGGATCTGGAATGACAAGTGCTTGCCCAATCACTAATATATTTGGATTATTCAATTGATTTAATACAGCTATTTGTCGATAATCAGAACCATAACGCTCCGCAATGTTCCATAATGTATCATTTCGTTTAATCACATGAATTTGCATTTGTATATACGCTCCCAATTCAAGTAACTACTATTCATAGAAATTAGCAAGACCCCATGAATATAGTCTCATTGTTTCTATTGACTATCTTATTCATTAGGTGTTTGTCCTGTTATTACAAACTGTGTTTATTTCAAAAAAACTGCTCCGTTTTTACGGAACAGCATCAATTATTAATCCAAAGTATTTCACCATATTGTTCTTGATAATCTATTTTCACATCAAAATAATGTTTACTATAAAAATGCTTCAGCCGATTTACATGATCAAAATCCCGCTGAACAATGTCACCAGTGATGTACTGCTTATTCTCATCTCTAGCTATTTCCTTTAAATGCCTCATTAATACAGAGCCAAATCCCTTGTTCTGTTCCCCTTTTATATCTGAAATATGAAGGGTACTTGTATTTTTATATTCTGCTTGAATAGCTGAATCCCAATTACCTCGAAAAGGCTTGGTACATTCATGGAGCATAATTTGGAAAGAATTTGATTGTTTATCTGCATAAATGATAACCCAATTGTCATCTTGTGTTTGGTCAATACTAATAACGTCAGACTTTTTAGCTATTTCTTTTATACTATTTTGCATGCGAAATAATTGGACTTCTAATGAGTCTAGCTCTTGCTTTAATTCATTTTTATCCTTCTCCACGGTTAAAAAAGCTGAATAGTTCATATATATCACCTGTATTTATAGTTATTTCAATTCAAACCACAATTTCACATTTTACATGATACGCATTAAATGAAGCAAATGTTAAAAAATTTTAAATAGTACTTCATACTCAGTTCTTTTATGTCGATAATGAAAGAAAATGCTTTTCTTAATATAACTGGGGGATATATATGAAGAAAAATAAGGTCAAAAAAATAAAACCTAAAGTAAAACAAAAGAAAGAAAAGACAATTAAACAAAAGAACAAAAGCCCTATTAATTGGAAAAATGTAAAAATAGGTCAAAAGTATGTAGCTATTTTTCTTATAACAGCGGCTCTGTTTATCGCTGCAACCACGATCGTTTATGTACAATTAACGAAAGGACAAAAGAATATGGATCAAATCAGCGAGCAAAGTATACGTGTGAACGAGATGACTCAGCTATCTTCTCTGATCCAAGGAAAAGATGTACAAATTGCGGACTATTTACTTTCCGAGGATTATAAATATGTAAACATGTTCAAAGAATACCAAGCGGAATTTGATGCACTTGTTAAGAAAATTAAACCCACGATGAAAACAAACAAGCAAAAAGAAATATTTAAAAAGATTGTAGAAAATGATGCTAGTATAAATGATACGTTTTTTAATGAGATGGTTGCTTCCGTACAAAGTGGAGAAGATACGATGGCAAATTCATTACGCTCTTATTCAACAAGACTACGAACAGAAACAATCCAGCTCGTTAATGATTTAAGCAAGATCGTTCGCCAAGAACAAGAAACATCTGTGAATCAAGCTTCAGAAACAATGAATTATAGTACAATAGTATTAATGATAGCCAATTTAACAGCTATTATCGTTGGAATTTTACTTATGATTCTAATTAGTAAGAAGACATCCCTCCATTTGAGCAACGTTGTAAAAATTACTTCAGAAGTAGCAAATGGAAACCTCCAAGCCACATCGATGAATTATCAAGGAAAAGACGAGATCGGGCAACTTGCACAGTCAGTTAATCAAATGAAGGACAATATTAAAGGGATCCTTTTCAAAGTTCAAAACGCTTCCAATTCTGTCTCATCTCGCAGTGAGGAATTGACTCAATCAGCTAACGAGGTAAGAGAAGGAAGTAATCAAATTGCATCCACAATGGAAGAACTGTCCTCAGGTGCGGAGACACAGGCAACAAGTGCAGGCGATTTATCGGAAAATATGAATGATTTTGTACGAAAAGTTCAATCATCAGAAGCAAATGGTCAAGAAGTGATGCAAAGCTCTCAGAAAGTTCAACAGTTAACTTCTGAAGGTACAGAACTGATGAAACAATCCGTATCACAAATGAAGCAAATAGACTCGATTGTTGCGGAAGCAGTAGAAAAAGTCCAAGGGCTCGATCATCAGTCAAACGAGATTTCCAAGCTAGTTCTTGTTATTAAAGATATTGCAGATCAAACGAACTTGCTATCCTTAAACGCTGCCATAGAAGCAGCTAGAGCTGGTGAACACGGAAAAGGATTCGCAGTTGTAGCTGATGAGGTACGTAGGCTATCCGAGCAAGTTGCATCATCAGTTGGAGAAATAACTACGATTGTTCAAAATATCCAATCAGAAACCACCCAAGTGGTTGGGTCATTAAATAGTGGCTATCATGAAGTAAAAGAAGGAACTACACAAATTGAAACTACTGGTAAGAACTTTACTACCATCAATCATGCAGTGAGAGATATGACAAATAAGATAAATACAATTTCTGAAAATTTAAAGGAAATTGCAGCAAATAGCGTAGATATGAATCAGCTAATTGAAGAGATTGCCTCTGTCTCCGAAGAATCTGCTGCTGGCGTGGAACAGGCTGCCGCATCCGCCCAACAAACATCTAGTTCTATGGAAGAAGTATCTTCTAATGCAAATGAGCTAGCAGAACTAGCTGAAAAATTAAATGAAGAAATAAATACGTTTAAACTATAAAGTTTGACTAGCAATCAGTGGGATTTTACTGCCAATTATATGCGGGATAGACAAGGATAAGCTAAGAAAAACGGAGCAAAATTCGCTCAGTCCTTATCACTAAATGCTCAGATTTACGCTTCCTATAGTAGCTATTATGGAATAATAGCTACTGCTTGACCACCACTCCGGCTGCCCACTTCCCTTTCCGTGGGGTTTGTCCTTCAGCTAACTTTGCAACGTGTTCTTCTTTGCAAAGTTAGTTGAGGCCGTGCCCGCGGAAAGCGAAGTAATTAGTCGGAGCATTGCCAATATACATCAAACATTTCAAAATAACTACTTGGCTTAACGCAGTCATTGCACTGATTTTATACTTTCTTAACTTAGAACAAAGCGCAAGCGCCCGATTAGAAACGTAGCGACTAGAGCGAGAGAAAGGAATCACGGTGAGCTTGCGAGCCGATGATGACTTAGCTTAGGGCGATTCGTGAAGTCGCCTAGTTTCTGGGTGCTGGAACTGGACACGGCTCAACACGCTAAAACTATAAAAAATCGCTTCAGTAAAGGTTGAAGCGATTTTTTGTTGCATTTTATTTACTTCCCTTGATAAAGAAAGCAATCCTTCGTATGATCATTTACCATCCCAGTTGCTTGCATGAAGGCATAACAAATAGTTGGACCTACAAAGCTGAAGCCACGACGTTTTAAGTCTTTACTCATTTGTTCCGATTCCCTCGTAGTAGCAGGAACATCTTTATGTTCTTTCCAGTTATTTATTAAAGGCTCACCTTGAACAAATGACCAAATATAGTTACTAAAACTTCCAAACTCTTTTTGCACTTCAAGAAAAGCTTGGGCATTTGTTACAACCGAATTAACTTTTCGCTTATTCCTAATAATGCCTTCATTCTCTATTAAATCATTTATTTTCGATTCATTATACGCACTTACTTTGACAGGATCAAACTCATCGAATGCTGCCAAGTAATTTTCACGCCTTTTTAATATAGTTATCCAACTTAAGCCAGCCTGTGCCCCCTCTAAACTAAGCATCTCAAATAATTTTTTATCATCATATACTGGCTTGCCCCATTCATTATCATGATAGTGGATATATATATCATCATCGGTTACCCATTCACAACGACATTTGTTCATGATTCTTCTCCTATCGCAACTTCATTTTTTTCATATGATATCCAATCACTGAAGCTTCCTGGATACAATTTTACATTTTTATAACCAAGCGATTTCAAGGCAAGTATGTTTGGACAAGCGGATACTCCCGACCCACAAGAAACTATTACTTCTTCGTCCTTTGCTATATTGGCAAATTGCTTTTCTAAGCTTTCTTTATTTTTCCATTTTCCATCTGCCGAAAGCACATCCTTCCAAAAATAGTTCTCTGCTCCAGGAATATGCCCTGCTCTTGCATAGAGAGGTTCACTATCACCTAAATAACGATCTTTAGAACGTGAGTCGATAAGCACGGCTGATTTACTCATCACTTTTTCTTTCACCGTTTCCATATCAACTGTTTGGTCAGATCGAATGTTAGGGATAAACTGTTTTTCCGTTAACTGAGGGATAACATCTGTCGTCTCATTTCCTTCTTCCTTCCATCGCTCATAACCACCATCTAACACATACACTTTTTCATGTCCCAAATAATGAAATAACCACCATGCTCTAGCAGCAAACATATCATTTTTCTGATCATAAATAATAACTGTCGTCGTATGATCGATACCAATTTTCCCAATTTTAGCTGACAACATCTCAACATCTGGCAGCGGATGATTTCCACCATGCTTTTGTTTTTTTCCAGATAGATCCTTCTCCAAATCCATATACACTGCTTCAGGAATATGATCAGTTAAGTAAGCTTTTCTACCTGCATCCGAATTCATTAGATCAAAACGTGTGTCAATAATTACGGTATTATCCTGACTATTATTCAAACGATGTTTCAAACGCTGGATACTGATTACATAAGACAACTCTAGACCCTCCATTCTGAAATAAGATGTATTTTAATTGTAAGCATAGAATAAAGTGAAACTTCCATCCGTTTTTACTAAAACAAATGCGTACAAAGGCTTCATTCGCCACGTCCTGTGGCAACGCCTTTGTGACCTACTTCCATGTAGGCCCGAACCAATCGGACATTTACTGGCAGTTGAGCCCCACTTATCCTATATTAGCTTCACCTTATTACTTAAAGTGGGAGCTTACTGCCAGTTATATGCGGGATAAATTACCACGTATTATTTTTATTTTAAACGATCTTACTTTGTATTCCTACCCATTATTTCCGTAAAGCAACTATCGTCCATATCCCTTTCTAACGGTGATATACTCTCCTTTAGCACATAATCAAAAAAGTTTTTATTTAGAAAAAATTAATGAATAAGCTATAATAATAAGAACACTAATTAGAAACAACCATATTTCGACATTAGCTTTGGTTATCTTGTTAAATAGGAGATGAAAATTCGAGATGAAGGAAGAGTTAATACAACGTTTTACAACCTATGTAAAAATGGATACACAATCTAAAGCGGGGACGGGTCAAACACCTTCTACTCAAGGACAGTTGGTACTTGCAAAACAATTAGTCGAAGAGCTTAGACAGATCGGAATGGTTGACGTAATGGTTGATGATTTCGGATATGTAATGGCTACATTACCAGCAAACACTGATAAAGATATTCCTACGATTGGCTTCCTAGCACATATAGATACTGCTACTGACTTCACTGGAAAAAATGTGAACCCACAAGTAATTGAATCCTTTGATGGTAAAGACATTTTATTAAATCCAGAACTAGATATTGTATTATCTGCAAAAGATTTCCCTGAGCTTCCTAACTACAAGGGACATACTATCATTACGACAGACGGTACTACGTTATTAGGTGCTGATAATAAAGCAGGAATTGCAGAAATTATGACTGCGATGGATTATCTGATTCAACATCCTGAAATCAAACACGGTAGAATCCGTGTAGGGTTTACTCCTGATGAAGAGATTGGCAAGGGACCAGAAAAATTCGATGTTGAACGATTTGACGCAACCTATGCCTATACGATAGATGGTGGTCCTTTAGGCGAATTACAATATGAAAGCTTTCATGCTGCTGAAGCACGAATTACCTTCAAAGGCAATAGTGTTCATCCAGGAACAGCTAAAGATAAAATGAAAAACGCCGGAAAAATGGCCGCTGAATTTATAAGTAAGTTCCCAGAGGCAGAGGCACCTGAACACACCGAAAACTATGAAGGCTTCTTTCATCTCATTGCAGTCAATGGTGATGTTGAAGCAGCAGAAGTAACTTATATTATACGAGATTTTGATAAAGAAAAATTTCAACAAAGAAAAGATATGGTCAGAACGTTCACGAAGGAAATGAAGAAAAAATATGGTCAAGCATGCATTACTATAGAGATGGAAGACCAATATTATAATATGCGAGAAAAAATTGAACCTGTCAAAGAGATTGTTGATATTGCCTACCAGGCAATGGAAAACCTTAACATTAAACCAATTGTGGAACCAATCCGTGGAGGTACCGATGGATCTCAGCTATCCTACATGGGTTTACCTACACCAAATATCTTTACTGGAGGAGAGAATTTCCATGGGAAATTTGAATATGTTTCAGTGGATAATATGGTTCAATCAACAAAAACGATTATTGAAATCTGTAAACTTTTCGAACAACGTTAAACGATAGCGATAATTAGCCAGGTCCATTACATGGTAACTGGCTTTTTTTATAGTCTAGGAAATTATAAAATTAGCCCATGCTTCCTTTATCTCCGTTGACAGTCGCTACGTTTCTAATCGGGTGCTTACGCTTTTGGTCTTGATATTTTCAATAGAAATCCCGCACCTAATGCAATAAGTAAGCAGCACGACAGTATAAGGAATGTAAGTATATATCCGCCTATCTCTAATAACTTTAGTGAAATGATGGGACCTAGCGAAGCACCTACAAATAGGATAAAAGCATACATCGAAGAAGCAGCTGCACGTTCCTTCCCACCAAGGTTCCCGATAATCATCATAATTATAGGGAAGGTAAAAGATATTCCAGCAACATACCAGATACTTGTTAATATAGTTACTATCAAATGGTTACTAAGAGACAACAACAGTAATCCCGAGCTGGCCATTGCTAAGCTACAGCGTAACATAGCTAGTTCCCCAATAATTTTTACAGCCTTAACAGCAAATGGAGAGCATAGCATACCAATCACACCAAGTACCCGCACATAAAATACCTCCTGAGTAGTGAGATGATAAGGAGAGGACCGTAAATAGTCTCCTAATACGGTATACATACCCAGAAATGTTAGTAGCAGCATAATTGTTATCAAGTAACAATATAATAATTGCTTCCGCCTAAAAATACGTGATAGCTGCTTGATATATTTCTTCATCATACCGTCTTTTTTGGATGGAGACGTTGCAGGCAGTAACCAAGCTACCAGTATTGCACTTAGACCATAAATACAAGCAAAAAAATAGAATACAGCATGCCAATCAAGCGTTTGATTAATAACATCAGATAACGATTGTCCAATAATTCCAGCTAGTACATATCCAAAACTAATATAACCAATAACCATTATCCGTTTGCTTGGTGGAAAAACTTCAAAGACATAAGAAAGTGCTGTTGGCGCAAACGTAGCTGCAAAGAATCCCTGTAAAGCTCTAAGAACTAAGAGTGTTTGAAAATTATCGCTATAACCAATCGATACTGTACATATTGTAAGCATAACTAAACCAAAGACAATCATTTGTTTTTCACCAATTCGATTCGTAAAAGGTGTAAAAAACAAGAAGCCGATTGCATAAAACATAGAAAAACTACTACTTATCCACGCTGCCTCACTTAATAAAATATGAAAATACATGGAAAATGTATGCGATAGTGGGGTACTGACATACACACTAGAAACGACGATCAGTGCACACCAAAATAAGATCATGGTATATAAATAATATCTTGTTGCTGCTGAAACAAGTAGATCTTTCATGATAGTACACTCGCTTTCCTCTTCACCTCATGTATTTATATGAAAGTCTGTTGTAAATTGTGCCTATCTGCATTCTATGAATATATTATCATTTGTATTGGCGAATTCTTATCATTTATGAGAAAATATAGGTTAGTTAAATTGCAAAGTTGTACAATATGAAAATGGAATAATTCCTTTCGTACCATCGGTATAAAAAGCGTTATTGTAATTAATCTATAGACCATCCTTATGAGACAACCTCAAGGCTATTGCCTTGTTTTAGAACAAGCAGTAAACTATCATGCAGGGAGAGAAAAGCATCATGAAACGAAAGACATTTATAATTATTAGTGCACTGCTAATTATATCGTTAGTAATTACAGCATGTACTAATGATGACAAAGAGAAATCAAATGAAGAAGATACAGCGACACAGGCTAAGGAGCAACCGAAGAAATCCGATAGTGGAACTTTACAGGTTCCAAAAACTGAAATGCAAAAGAAAGACAGCGGTGAGTCTGTTAAAGCTTTACAAAAAGTCTTAAGTGCCATCGGCTATGATATTAAAAATACTGGAAAATTTGATGAATCTACGATATGGGCAATTACAGATATCCAATTACAGCATGAATCATTACCTATAACTGGTATTTATTCAGAGGATACAGCTGAAGTTGTTCATTCGCTTCTGCAAGATTCGAAGGAATATGTTCCGGGAGAAGGGTTGCCATTTAAAGCAGAGCCTGCAGCAACAAAGCATGGTTCAGAAATATTAGCTAATCCTTATGAACAACTGGCATTAGTAAATAAAGAACATGCCCTCCCCGAAGATTATATACCTGAAGATCTCGTGATTCCGGATGTTCGATTCCCATTTACAGAAGACCTACCCAAGAAGCAGATGCGTGAAATTGCTGCATCTTCTTTAGAGAAGCTATTCCACGCCGCTGATAAAGCAGGACTTGATTTATTTGCCCAATCAGGATATCGTTCCTATGATAGACAAGTGTCGATTTTTACAGCAAATGTGAATGAACATGGTGAAGAAGCTGCTAATAATTTCAGTGCTCGTCCTGGTGAAAGTGAACATCAAACTGGTTTAACAATGGATGTAACAAGTCCTGATGTAAACTATCAATTGATCATCGAATTCGGAGAAACAGATGAAGGCAAGTGGCTAAAAGAACATGCTGCTCACTTTGGGTTTATTATTCGTTATCCAGAAGGTAAAGAAGCAATAACCCACTACCAATACGAGCCATGGCACATTCGTTATGTAGGCAAAAAAGCAGCCGAAGACATAATGAATAATGACTTAACTTTAGAGGAATATTTATCGAATTAATCAAGGTTGCAGGGGAAGGAAGGACTCCCAAGGAAGGGTTGCACGAAGATTGTAATGAGGAATTAAAGAGAAAATCAGACAATTTCTTTTGTCTGGTTTTTATTTACATATTCATCTATTTGCATATCTAAAACACGGATACGTTCTAATGCAACGTGGTCCTCTATCACCTTATAGTGATGATTACCACCAATTTCTTCATCTGCTTCATCAGCCATGTTCACTACTTGCTGTAGTGGTTTTAATTGCAACTCCCCTTTAGGAAGATACGAATCCGTATGAAGTAATATAGCTACAGCAATCTCTTTTGCTGCTTGGCGATCTTCTCCAATTCGAATTAAAAGCTTATGCGCACGACTTGCACCTTTGATAGCATGAATATCATTTTCTTTATAAAGCTCATAATCCCATTTCCCCTCACGATACCACGTGTAATGACCAATATCATGTAGTAAAGCCGCTTTTGTTGCGTGATCAGGATTCACATCATGTTTTTTAGCAAGCATAAATGCATATTCCGCTACGGAAATAGCATGAGCGATACCTGATCGTTTTAAATATCTTTGTGTTACGGGGTGTGTAAATACATCTTCTAATGTGACATTTCTCATTAGATCATTCTCCTTTCTAAATTTATTTGAATCTATCCCCACCTTTTATAAATAAGCATGCAGGATAAATTTTATTGAATATAGCATAAATTACCTACACTTTGCAATAGATATTTCCCTTTTTTTCAATTCTTAAACATATCTTAACACCTGCTTCACCCGGTCTTTACGATTTTCAGCCTTTTTCATTATTTGCCTATCAAAGCTTGTTAAGCCACCTATACATTGAAACTTCAATCAGTGGGGGTCTTGCTTCCTGTTATATGTGGGATAAAATGAACTGTCGACTTAAACCAGTTACAGCAACAGCGTTAGCTCGCACAACGAGCAGGTTTTACTCCTGAGGAAGCTGAAATGTTTCCATAGAAAGCAAATATCCTTTTCTTCTAGAAGAAAGATTCGTTTCTCTCTCCGAGCTGATGTTGCCATGTTCGATTTAGAATGGTTTTACAATCATCAGGACAATGATTAGTAGAAAAAAGATATTTTCGATTCTTTCAAAGAAAAATAACTTTCTCGATAGCTCTTGATACACAGGAGGTATAGCTACACCCACATATGTATCCAGCAATGCTTTAATTGGTTTAGAGCAAGGAGATAATACAAGCGGTCCAAATGCTAATCCAACTATAAAAAGAACAAGGCTCAACACATACCAGCTTTGCGAAAATAAATATGGCCTAATTACTCCCATTATGAGGCCTGTTGTTAACAAAAGCGTACCGCCTATCATCACGAACCGATGCAACATACTTCTAATTTCATAGGCATGGCGTAGCTCTTCCATGGTCTTTGCCCTTGAAACAACCGATATCATTAGAAAAACGGAGTAAAATTCGCTCAGTCCTTATCACTAAATGCTCAGATTTACGCTTCCTCTAGTAGCTATTATGGAATAATAGCTACTGCTTGCTTGACCACCACTCCGGCTGCCCACTTCCCTTTCCGTGGGGTTTGTCCTTCAGCTAACTTTTTTAGCAAAACCCGCTCAAAAAAGTGGATCTTCAGGTCAAACATTTCCCACAGGAGTTGAAATGGCCGGCCTTCGCTATTATCAGGCTGTACAACGCTAGCATGAAGTAACACAGCTGCTTTTATACTCACGGATAACGATTTTCACTTTACCCATTGTAAAAAAAGTCAACCTATTACTTATGACAAGAATTGTTGCACCTTCTCATAGCGGAGACGAATTACGTAGACTCCTGCGGGATTAGCGCGAGTCGAAAATCCACTTTGCAACGTGTTCTTCTTTGCAAAGTTAGTTGAAGCCGTGCCCGCGGAAAGCGAAGTAATTAGTCGGAGCATTGCCAATATACATCAAACATTTCAAAATAACTACTTGGCTTAACGCAGTCATTGCACTGATTTTATACTTTCTTAACTTTTAAAAAAACTAGGACCTAAACCTAAAATAGCAGAAAAAACATGAATAAATACAAGAACATCATAAAATGTCATGATGCAGCTCCTCCAAATCAACCAACGAATTTGTTTAAGATCGTATCTACATGAGGACCATACATTTCTCCAAAAATATTTAAATGAACAAGTAAATAATAAAGTTGATAAATGGCTTTACAATCCTCATAATAACTACTCACTGGGAATCTTTCCTCGTAAGCTTGGTAAAATGAATTCGAAAACCCGCCGAATAGCTCAGTAAATGCTAATTCAAAATGCCTGTCCCCAAATAAGAACGAAGGGTCAATTAAGAATGGAGCTCCATTACTTCCTACAATCCAATTCCCTCCCCATAAATCACCGTGTAAATAAGATGGAGTAACATGATCGGGAACAAACAAATCTAATTTATCTATTAATTTATTCAACTGTCTTCTTCGTTTACCGGTAATTTGATTTCGCAGTATCCCCAGTTCTAGTTGGCTATATAAACGGCATTCTCGATAATACGCTTGCCAACTTGTATAAAGGCCATTTACTTGCGAGAGTGTTCCCACATAAGTATTACTAGAGAACCCATGCTTGTCTCCTTTATGACAATGCATGCTTGCTAATCGTTCACCCAATAGTCTTTCCGTATCCTTATGTTCTTGCCCACTAACCCACTCCAATACTAAGTATGCTCTCTCTTGTTGATCGGAATAAGCAATTACTTTTGGTACATCAATGGTATTTGTATCCTTTATCAATTGAAGACCCTTGGCTTCCAGCTCAAAAAAACGGTTTGGGGCATTTGGATGATATTTAATAAAATAGTTGTTTCGATCTGTTTTTACAAAATAGCTCTCATTGATAGACCCACCTGCTACGCGCTTAATCTTATAGATAGAACTTTCATCTCCTGCTTGTTTCACTGCCTCTTTCAATAATGGATTCATTGTAATCCCCCTTTGCAAAAACGTTGTGTAAAACTAAACATGTGATTTATCAAATCTCATGTACAGTGAAGCTTCCATCCGGTTTTTACTGAAACAAATACGTACAAAGGCTTCATTCGCCACGTCCTGTGGCAACGCCTTTGTGACCTACTTCCATGTAGGCCCGAACCAATCGGACATTTACTGGCAGTTGTTCCACACTTCCCATTTCGGTTTCTCTTTATTGCTTGACCGGGGGCTTACTGCCAGTCATATGTGGCGATAAATTTAATAGCCAAAACAAGCTTGAATTACAATAACTAGCCTCTAAAACCTATTTATTCTTTGAATCTATTCATACGTAATCTTCATATCACCAGGTTTAATCAAACCCTTCTTTCTTAGGTATTCAGCACTCAGTAGACTGATAAAAGCTGGGGCTATAATATGTAAAACAATGACACTCCAAACCACATGCATGGAGAAGCCCATGGATTCAAAAGTCATCATCTGACCTACAAAGCCGCTTGTACCCATCCCTGCTCCAGAAGGATTATTCGTTAATTCTAACCATACCGTAGCAAATGGTGCGAGTATTGCCCCAGCAATTGTTGGTGGCAACAGGATAATTGGTTTTTTTAAAATATTAGCAACTTGCAGCATCGATGTTCCAATTCCTTGAGCTATAACTCCGCCAAAACCGTTATCCCGATAACTAGCAATTGCAAAACCGACCATCTGGGCAGAGCAACCAATCGTTGCCGCTCCAGCCGCTACACCATCCAAAGATAGCATAATTGCAATCGCCGCTGATGATATGGGCGCCGTTAAGGCAAGTCCCATTAGCACAGCTACTAAGATTCCCATAATGAACGGCTGCTGTTCTGTGGACCAGTTTATCATCTCGCCAAATCCTACCATAAATTTATTGATAGCAGGACCAATAAATGTACCAACTGCAAAGCCAGATATAATTGTTACCAAAGGTGTTATTATAATATCTACACGCGTTTCTTGATATACCATTTTACCAAACTCTGTAGCTATTAGCGCAGTAACATAACTCCCAGCTGGTCCTCCTAATTCGGCACCAAAGGCACCTGCGAATAATGCTGAGAACAAAACAAGCGGTGGCGCTTTCAATCCATAGGCGATCGCTACCCCTATAGCACCTCCCATTACTTTCGTATCCATTGCAAAATTACCCATCTCAATTAGTGCATTTGCCAAATCAGGAGAAGCCAAAATAATAATCTTTTCTCCTGCTGTTTTTATAATGAGCCCAATAATTAGAGACGAAAACAAACCTAATGCCATATAACTTAACGCTGTTATAAAATACGTTTTTCCAGATAGCGAAACCCCTTTACGCGTCAGAAAATTTTTCATGCTGACCTCCCATTTTTGTGAATTAATTCACATATTTTCCAATGAACGACAGCTTTGCTGTTTAATTCACTATCTATTATTGCGTTAAACGTTTCTCGTATCAAGTAGAAATATTCTAGCAACGAAACAACAGATTAGAAAACAAAGCTAATAGGACTGAGCAAAAATATTTATTCAAAGAAAAACCAATAGAAATGATAATGATTGTTCATGCCTTATTTCGCATTGAAGTATAAAAGATGGCTTCATAAAGTGGAACTTCATTGGTTTCACTTTTGCTTGGAGTGGAGGTCTCCAGTTATATGCGGGATAAACTGATTACTGAACAAAATACTGCAATTTTTGAGCTAATTTGCTTTTCTTCTTTTAATCGGCTACAATTTAACTGAAAATAATTATTAATTAACTGAGAATAATGCAACACAACTATAAGGAGATGTAAACCATGGAATTAACTGCAACTAAATCGCAGCTTGCCAAAGTTATTCGGGAGCGTCGCGCAGTTAAAAAAGGCTATAACCATGAAGAAGTAAAAGAAGAAACGGTATTTGCTTTGCTCCAAGATGCTATCTGGGCTCCAAACCACGGCATGCGGCAGCCATGGCGCTTTATCTTTGTTGGACAAGATAGGCGGCCTGACTTCGCAAAAAAAGTTGCTTCCACTTATCCTGAAGAAAAACAACAAAATCGGGAAGATTATTTGAATGAACCAAATGCAATTTTGGTGGTTGTCATGGAAGAAGCAGAAATACAGAAGCAATGGGAAGAGAATTATGGTGCCGTTGCTTGTATGATCCAGAACTTTTGGTTATTAGCTTGGGAAAAACAGCTCGGCGTCGTTTGGAAAACCAACCCACATATCTATGATCCAGCTGTTAAGGATATATTAAAACTGAAAGAAAATGAAAAGATCATCGGATTCCTTCATTTAGGTTATTTTGATGAAAAACCAGCTATCAAAGAACGAACACCGATAGCAGAAAAATTCACCACATACTAACATAAAAAGGGCAGTCGCAAAAGACAGCCCTTTTTTCTATACAGCTTGTTTCACCGACAATGGTTCAGCCTCCCCTTGTCGTGAGCAATATCCTGCTATTCCAGTGTCTTCATACATTGCTCTCCACAAGAAGTGCCTATATTAAGATATCTTTTTTTGATATCCCCATCTACCATCCTATTAATCCCATTTCGTACTCTTTAATTGGTTATCCTGCTCATGCCGTTCAATGGCAAGCTCAATTAATGTATGAATTAACTCCTTATATGGAAGCCCACTTACTTCCCAAAGCTTTGGATACATACTTATTTTCGTGAAACCTGGTAATGTATTCACCTCATTCACATAAATTTCTTCATCCTCGGTTATGAAGAAATCAACTCTAGCCAACCCTTCACAAGCCAGTGCCTCAAATGCCCTTATCGCCACTTCCTGCACACGTTCTGTCGTTTCCTTAGGTACATCAGCAGGAATGGCTAATTCTGCCCCTTTTTCATCGATATATTTTGATTCATAGGAATAGAATTCGGATTGCGGTAAGATTTCTCCTAGCAATGAAGCCTTTGGTTCTGCATTTCCTAAGACAGAGCATTCAATTTCCCTGCCAATAATATTTTCTTCCAAGATCACTTTATGATCATACTGGAAGGCTTCTTCGATCCCTTTATAAAACTCTTCCTCTGTTGTTACTTTACTTACCCCAACAGACGAACCTTGATTAGCCGGTTTGATGAAAATTGGCGTACTCAATTGTTCTACTGCATATGAATAAGAGATTTGCTGTTTCTTAGCTTTGGAATAAACAAGCCCTTTAGCTACATTTATTCCTACAGCCTTTAAAAGGCGCTTTGCTATATCCTTGTCCATACAAACGGAAGAACCTAATACACTGGAACCAACAAAAGGAATATTAGCTAATCTCAGCATTCCTTGTAGACTACCATCTTCACCTAAAGTACCGTGAACGATTGGAAAAACTGCATCGAGTTGATCAATTTGGATTGCATTTGATGCGTGAATCAATTGGTTATCTCGTTCACCAGGAACTATAGCCACGGTATCGTTCGATTTATTTAATTGAATAAGCTTTGGATTTTCTTCGTGAAGTAAATAGGATGACTGATCATTTAAATGCCATTTCCCTTCTTTATCAATCCCAATTAGCACTACGTCATATTTACCTTTATCAATTGCCTCAACAATATTTTTAGCTGATTGAAGGGATACTTCATGCTCAGCAGACTTTCCGCCAAATATGATACCTACCTTTTTCTTTACCATTCTCCTCCGTCCTTTCCTGCATACAAAACTTTAAATAAAGTGAAACTTCAATCAGTGGGGTTTTGTTTATTCCCCACTGATTGTTCGTACCACAAGGGTATGACCTAAAGGCCCTAGAACCAATCAGACATTTACTGGCAGTCGACCCTACATCTACTCATATTGGTTTCACTTTTTGCTTGGAGTGTGTTGTCTTACTGCCAGTTATATGCGGGATAAAAACTTCACCACATCGGTGGCAACGCCTTTATAACCTAAATCCATATAGACTTGAATAAACTAAATTAATTACTGACAGCTATCCCTTCAATTTCAAAATGTTGCTTTGGAGGCAAGGGATATGGTCAATAATTCTATCATATACTAGGATTATAGCGATATAATAAAAATAGCACAAATTAACTTGGATAAGAAGTTTTACTACTAAAATTGTATTAAATCACAATACGGATTTATTGTTTATGCCTTTACTAATCGTATTCATTAAACAAGTACGTTTCCTTAAGTGTTGCTGAATTGGATTGCTTAAAATTCATCTTTAGCTGTAGGTTTTCACCATTGCTATTACTTTTCTATAGATCTGGATTCCATAGCATTTTGTATTTCAATTGAAAATAGTATTGGCTTTGCTTTATTTGAAGTATGTAGTTACCTACACGGGGTAGAATGGAAGATGAATAAAGTGAAACTTTAATCTGTGGGGTTTTACCGCTAGTTATATAATAAATGAATGATCGTTTACGGAGAAAAGTTAGATATTCATCGTAAAATCTACCATTACACAAAACTCTCTCATTCTTATGAGCTCCCTTCCCTTAAAACGCGAATAACTTCTTCAAACCCCTCTCTACTTTCCGCCAATCCTACATCAAGCTCGGAAATGATCTCATCGATCTTGGCTGATTCAGCTTTCTCATTCCTATCGCCCCTATACAGGCCACTATCTAGTTTCATGAACATATACGTTATGATCAATTGAAGTGTACGATCTTCTAAAAAAATAAAGCTATTATTCTGATCCTCCCTGTTTACACTTAACTCTTCCATGTTCTCTTTTATATATTGTTGAAGAAATCGTTTAAAATGTGTATGCATTTCTTGATTATTCACTTTCATCATCCCCTTCTACCTTACCACTAATATTTATATGGTTAAGAGCCTCCATCCCACCTTCGATTTCATCACCATAAGTGAATCCCATCATACTTCCTGTGTAGGAGGATTGCGGATTCCACTTCACTTGAAAATTTGCGAATGACAGTGTCTCTGTTGGATTTAATGCTTGTGATTGAATCGGCTTAAGCCAAAATTCTTGTTTATCGGTAGGGTCATTTATTCGCTCCCATGCATTGGCTAATTTCATTTTCTGCTTTGAGTCCTTATATACATATTTTCCTGAAAAGTCAAATACATTATTAGGAGATACCTTTAGACAAATATAGAGATTAGTTAACGGTTTCTCTCCCACATTTTGAATATGATAAGACCCAAGTGCAAAATTATCGAATCCCATTTCATGTTGAACATTTAAGGAATAGGTAAAATAACTAATAACGCGTAAGTCTACATTTTTCTTTGCCTCGGAAGCCAACCATTTTATTTCCTTCATGTATGAATGATTCATTTCTTTCCATTTCGTAATCAGCTGCTTTACTTCTTCTATACTCCCCACTCCGATCACCTCCAAAAAAGTTAAAGAGAGGAGCTGCTCCTCTCTTTATAACTATGCTGGAAACTTAATCGTTATTCGCCATCATCATTGTTTGGAAACACTACTGGACACTGCGGCGGAATTGTTGGTGCAGGGCATGGAGGAATTGGAAGCATATCTCTCGGTTCACAGAATTCAGCAACAATTTCAAGTGTCACATCAAATGTTGATTGAATGCTTTGACATAAACGAACAGTAAGCGTGACATCAAGCTCATTAGGATCCATTGTATCGTCACAACAAGCTGTACATACAAAGCAATCTAAATCTGTGTAACTTACATCAATATCTGTTCCTTCTGGTGCACAAAGAATCACTTGTTCACAACGAGTGAATTCTGCCTCCGTTACCTCTACTGTCCCTCCTCCAAGTTCTGGTATTAGATCAACAAAAACAGTTACTTCAAAGTTTTTACGAATGTTTACCAGTTGTAAGGTTACCTCCGTGCCATCAATGACTAACTCCTGATCTACTCGATCCAAAATGACAATTGGCTCCATAGCAGCAGGCGTAACTGTACATGTTACCGTATCGATATCGATATCCTCACATGTTAATTGCTCCCCAGTATTTGGATTAAGCGGCAATTCCAAATCCATTAGATTTAAATCAAATGTTGCTTCATTAAGAATCCAGTCATATACCTTCTCTGTATTAATACATAGGAGTTCCTGACCTCCAGATAAATTATTTGCTTGCATTATTGCAAACACCTCCGAATAAGATTAATTTCTTTCACTGGTAGCCTATGAATAAAGCCCCCAAACGGTATAGTGATATAGCGGAATTGTCATGATAATCATGGATTTAGGTAAACGTCATAATCATAACGACATCCGTACAATTTAAACATCAAATGTGACTGTATTTAGCTTAAATCGTGAAAGCTGTGCATAAAATGAGTATGTCAAAACAATTATGTTCTGTTATTTCAAAAATGCACATTTGTCACATATTGATGTTTCATAAATAGTATATTAATGTGCTGTAAAAGGGTGAATGAAAATGTATCGATATGAACTGTATAATGTTGATGATATTGATCAATTAAAAAAGGAGCTCGATGCCTACAAACAAACAGTTAAAACCATGACAGAGGGAAATTTATTTGAAGATTATTTTAAAACAAAAGATGACTTTTACGATTTAAAGATGAAAATTTTTGAATTAGAAGGAGACATGAAGGCTATGGAAAATAATTATCGAGAAGAAATTTCCAATCATCAAATGGAAGAGCAACATCTTGCTAACCAGCTTACATCTATTACTGGTTTCTTACAGCAATTAAGGCAAGACGCACAGCTGATTAAACAGCAATTTGAACAACTGCCATTTGTCGAGATTTCGGAGAAGATAAATCAATTAATAAGTAACCAAAACACAAATGCCATGGAACAGAAAATAGAACTGGAACATTTAAAAGAAGAAATCTCGCAAATCAAAGAATTATTGAAGCCTAAGGAGGATAATACTGCTAAAAATAATCGTTCAGCTAAGAGGTCAGATTACAAACAATTACAGGGCATACTACAATTCCCCAACAATGTCGAGCAACCCTTAAACAAAAAAAAAAATAACCAAGTAAATAAACAGCACTATAGTCATACAAAATCAAACAACGAGAAATCTTATTATACACATGCTAACTCACAGGAATCTGAAACAATATCCATGAGTAAGGCAAAGAAGACGTTCCGAAATGCTCAATACGAATTAAATAAAAATATTATTACTCGCACAGTAACTCCCAAAAACAAATCACAAGAGCAAAAAGAAGAAAGCCTCGATACAGACAGCACCTTACCTACTACTGAAGACACTACTCCTGTTGTAAATAATAATCTAACCATTGAAAATAACATAACAGAAGAAAATATACCAAGTACGGAAATAGAAGAAGAGCCGATAGAAAGTATTACAGAATCCAGTGAAGAAAAGCCAATAGAGCCAACGAAAAGTAACTCAGAGCAATCAGACGAATCAACTAAAAAATCAGACTTCACTTCACTTCTTTCCATTTTTAAAAGAGGGTGAGATGAACTGTAACCAGATTATTATCCCACTATCCATACACAATCAAATGGTTGAACATGGTATCTCAACCTTACCCTACGAGGCATGTGGCTTGTTAGCAGGAAATCAGACGAACGTTCAATCTATTTGGCAATTTAAAAATGAATGTAAGTCTGATAGACGTTTTTTTGTAAGTAAGTATAACGTTGAACGTACGTTGAACAGAATTAATGAAGAAAAGCAAGATGTTTTAGCTATCTATCATTCTCACCCTTTTACAGCACCAATACCTTCCACATTAGATATGATTAACCACCCCGATACCGATATAAAAATGATCATTATATCCTTTAAAAGAGGTTCTCCCACTGTGAGATGGTATCGAATACGTGATACGAACTATGAAGAATGCCTTTTTCGCATAGAATCCTCACGATAGCCCGACCATTCCCACAAAATAATACTATAATACATTATAAAACCTAAGGAGTTGAGATATGTTGAAGGCAAAAGAAATAAAGAAAGCAAAAAGCAGCTATAAAAAATTAAAGACGCCAACGAAGCCAATTGTATTAAATTCATCTTCATCAATTAAAAGAGGAATGTTTCGAAGAGGCGGCTGTTGCGGTAAAATAAAATAAATTTACGAGAAAACCTATTACATCCTCCGAATAGGTTATAAGAACGGTCTAGAATAAAGGTTTTACACTCATTTAAATAACACTTATTTCTAGAGGCTACCTTATTGGAAACTAGGATTATAGTAAATTGAAATGTATATAGTACCTACTTATTATTTATCTATATACACGATTAGACGATAACCCTATTTCTCTTAGGAGCCTCCTTCTTTATATTTTCATAACCCCAATCACCCTTATGAAACAGCACAGACAGATTTATCAAAGCCTATTATATATACCTCTCCGAAAACATGAGCTTAAAAAAGTGGAGCTGGTCTAAAAGTCCGCTCCTTATCTACATAACAAAAACATCCGTGGTTATTATTAACAAGACTCCAAAGAATTCTCCAGTTAGACCATATGTTGATTACAGGAAATCATAACTTTGGACAGCCCCTTTAACATAACCGCTAATGTGATAAATAAAGTGAAACCTCCATCGTGGGGGTTTTACTCCCACATTATATGTGGGATAAATAGACCAAAAGATCTGTAGTACATCATACAATTACCTATGTTCCAAGTCCTCGAATTATATGTATGCTGGGGAAATGACTTAATAATTAAAAAGTCCAATCACAAAGCGCCTTTAGCTAATAGTATAATCTTGAAAATAATATTTTATTTTCGAAACAGAATTCGTGAAAGGAGGGGGGATGTAATGTCCTCTAAATGTTTCAAAAACGTTGTAGTGGTTGATAAAAAGAAAAAACAGAAGCCACAAAAAAATCACTGCTGTAAACGTGAAACTTGCAAATGTAATTTCAAAAAGCCCGAGCTAAAGGCTACCAAATTAAATAGTGACTGCTTCTTAGTTAATTCCGTGGTAGGTACTAAAACCGTTCAAAAGGTAGCTGAAAGAACCATTCCACTCACAGATTTAGGAATACCAGTCCTTAGTGATATCGTTTCTATCACTGTTACCCCTGACTTAGATGGTATTACGCAAAATGCTAGAATTATCAAGGATAAGGTCGTTAATATTGGGCTCGTACCAGCAACCGTTTCTATAACTGTATTAGATGTAGCACTTCCGATTACGTTTACAACAAGTATTCCTTTCCAAGCGCATACCGACTTTCCAGGGGCTTGTCCACAGGATATGCTACAGGAAACGCCATTTGAAATCGAAGGAGTCTTTACTCAACAGGTTCCGGGTGTCGATGTTGCTGGCGTAGTTACGTTAGCAGGTATATTGGTTAAGGTTGTATTACGTACGACGATTACCGTTACACGCCAAGTGATCAAAGATCCAGAGGGGAATTTCTGTGATGTAGACCCTAATCGCTGTGAAAAACCAGGTACGCCGCCATCATTCAATTTCCCAGCACCAACTAACGGTAATGGAGGAATAATATAGAAAAACAAATCACAGAATCGGTGACAAAATTTATGTCACCGATTCATTTTTTGTTTAAAATAAGGGTTGACTTCCAACCTAATTTCTCTTAATATTAATTCCAATAAATAGTTCCATGAATACTAGCAATGATGAAGAGTAGTAATCTAATCGAACACAGAAGAGAGCTGATGGCTGGTGAGAATCAGTGTGCTTCATTAGATGAATGGACTTCTGAGCTTCCAAACCGAACCATACGTGCAGTAGGCTTTGGCGAATTAATCTCATCGTTATCTGAGATACATATATGAAGCTACGTAAAGCTTGATATTGCTAAAGTGAGCTGTATTTCAGCTAATAAAGGTGGTACCACGGTCCCTCGTCCTTTGTCGGATGAGGGACTTTTTGCATTTAAAATGGAAAACTGCTGTTGAAAAGTAAATAGAATGGAAATCGTTGCGTAAGAGAAGTAAGCATGGTAAAAGCATTAAAGAGAGCTAGCGGTGGTGGGATGCTAGTATGTGGAACTGTGCTGAATGGACTTACAAGAGGCCTCCTGAACAGAGTAGGGATGCACGGAGCTCCGCCGTTATACGGATAGAATATCGGATCAAGCATTTCAATTTTTCGAAGCATTTTCCCGTATTCGAATAAAGATAAAAAGTCTACACTTTTTAACAGAGGTGGCACCGCGGTCCCCTATCGTCCTCTATAAACACAAATCATGTGTTTATAGAGGATTTTTTTATAGTCTAGGAAATTATAAATTTGTCCATGTAGTGTTGAGCCATGTCCAGCTCCAGTACCCAGAAACTAGGCGACTCGCCCTAAGCTAAGTCATCATCGGCTCGTAAGCTCACCGTGATTCCTTTATCTCCGTTGACTCACTCCAGTCGCTACGTTTCTAATTGGGCGCTTACGCTTTTGTGCTTACTTCATCATCTAGGGATGCATGATCTAATCACAACAAAACGAATGATTAATCTAAGAAAGGATGAAATGGCTTTGAAAAAAGAAGCAACGTATAAGCTTATGAAACTAAATGCAGATACATTAACCCCTATTGAATTATTCCAACGATTAACAGGTGAGAAAAAATTCCTACTGGAAAGTACCTTTCAACATGAAACGAAAGGAAAGTATTCATTTATTGGCTGTGATCCATACGGAGAGATTATTGGCTATGATGATACAACAGAACATATTGATTATATCAACCATACAGATAAGACAATCGATCAAAACGCTTTAACCTACATGGAGGAACATTTACCTCACATTTCCATTGATTTACCGCTCCCCTTTTACGGCGGAGCAATTGGCTATGTAGGCTATGATGCGATTCGATCGATAGAAGATATTGGTGAAACGTTAACGAATGATTTAGCCATGCCGGACATTCATTTTATGCTATATAAAAATATCCTTGTATTCGATCATGCTAGTGAAATTCTTTATGTGATCGCAATCCGGGGCGATGCAGATCAAGCAAATGATTTGGATTATCAATTGGAGCTTTTACGAAAACAGATTCAGCAAACGAACCCTACTAGTAATCAGCAGGAAACACCATTTACCTTTTATCCTGAAATATCAAAAGAAGCTTTTCAGCAACAAGTTGTAGCAGCAAAAAAGCATATTCAGCAGGGTGATATTTTCCAGGTTGTGTTATCTCAACGCATGAAGGCAACATTCGAGGGTGATACCTTTTCCTTTTATCGTCAGCTCCGGAAAGTAAATCCATCTCCGTATATGTTTTATATCGATTTTGGTGAGTATTTAATTCTTGGAGCATCGCCAGAAAGCTTAATAGAAACGCGCGGTAGGAATGTAATGACGAATCCAATTGCAGGAACAAGACCTCGTGGGAAAACACCGGTTGAAGATGAGCGCCTTATGAAGGAACTATTAAAGGATGATAAGGAAATTGCCGAACATCGTATGCTCGTCGATTTGAGTAGAAATGATCTTGGTCGTATATGTGAGATTGGAAGTATTCACATTCCAACCTACATGACAATTGAAAAATATCAGCATGTCATGCACATCGTCTCAGAGGTGCACGGAAAGCTTCGAAAAGGTTGTAGCTCCTTTACTGCATTAATATCCTGTCTGCCCGCAGGAACGGTATCTGGAGCACCTAAAATTAGGGCGATGCAGATCATTAATGAATTAGAAGGAACAAAAAGAGGTGTCTATGGTGGAGGCATAGGCTTTATTAATTATAATCATGACGTAACGATGGCGCTGGCAATTCGCTCACTTGTAGTCAAGGAGAAACATGCTTACCTACAGACTGGGGCTGGAATTGTACATGGTTCCGAACCTGATAAAGAATATTTGGAAACGCTGTTTAAGGCTAAATCACTTATGGAGGTGTCTACTAATGATTTTACTACTGGATAATTATGATTCCTTCACGTATAACATCTACCAATATGTATCTGAAGAAGGTTTCCAGGTAAAAGTTGTCCGAAATAATTGCGTTACCGTTGATGAAGTAAAAGCGCTCAAACCACAGGCAATCATTATTTCTCCAGGTCCTGGCCTGCCAGATCAAGCTGGTGTCTGCCTGAAAATAGTCAACGCATTCTATCAGCAAATTCCCATTTTAGGCATTTGTTTAGGGCATCAAATTATCGGTGAGGCATTGGGTGCTTCACTTCGGCAGTCCAACCAAATTATGCATGGAAAGACATCACTAGTTACACATAATGGAGCTGGTATCTTTCAATATTTATCACAGCCGCTTAAAGTCATGCGCTATCATTCGTACGTCCTTGCTGAAGAATCACTTCCTCCGCAGCTTGAATTAGTGGCAACATCATTGGAGGACAAAGAGGTGATGGCTATACAGCATCCCTTTTACCAAGTATACGGGGTGCAATTTCATCCAGAGTCCATCGGTACAGCCGTCGGTAAGAAAATGATCCATAACTTTATTCAAGGAATAAGAAAGGAGAATCCCTATGAGAACTTATCTTGAAAAATTATTTCATGGACACCATTTAACCGTTGATGAAATGAAAAAGGTGGCGCTTTCCTGCCTGAGTAATTCGATAACAGAATCTGAAATCGCCGCGTTATTAACCGCATTACAGGTGAAAGGAGAAACTCCTGATGAAATAACTGGCTTGGTAGAAGTCATCCGCTCTCAATCATCATATCATACAACAACGATTGAAAATGTCATGGATAACTGCGGAACTGGAGGTGACATGTCGGGAAGTTTTAATATAAGTACCACTTCTGCATTTGTGATTGCTGGTGCAGGAGTTCCAGTTGCTAAACATGGAAATCGTAGTGTTTCTAGTAAAACTGGGAGTGCAGATGTTTTAGAATCCCTTGGTGTTTCTTTATTTTTAACACGCGCACAAGTAGAAGAATCATTGTATAAAAATAACATCGCCTTTTTATTCGCCCCACATGTGCATAACGCCCTAAAGCCATTTACAAAGGTTCGTAAAGACTTAGGATTACCGACCATTTTCAATGTCATTGGCCCATTGACTAACCCAGTTACGTTGAACTCGCAATTTATCGGCGTTTACCGTAAAGACAAACTGGAGATTGTAGCTCAAGCATTACGTAACTTAGGTAGAGAACGAGCAATTGTTGTCAACGGTGCTGGGGGTATGGATGAAGCATCACTTTCAGGCGAAAACCATCTTATCTTGCTTGAAGGTGGAAAACTAAAATCCTTTAGCCTACACCCAGAAGAAGTAGGATTACCTGTTTACTCTAATGAAGAAATTCAAGGTGGGAATCCGAAGAAAAACGCTGCGATTACAAAAGACGTGCTAAAAGGTCATTCAAGCGCTTATTTAGATACAGTCATTTTAAATGCAGGGCTTGGACTCTATGCACATGGGACAGCATCCTCTATTCAGCAAGGAGTAGAGTTAGCGAAAGAGAGTATTCGCTCTGGCAAAGCGTTAGCATGTTTAACAAGCTTAATTGACTTTAGTAAGAAATACGCAAGTGAGGTGGTATGAATGACTGTTTTAGAGAATATTATAGCCAGCAAACAAATCGAGGTAGAGCGGCTATTGCAAGTATCTATCCCCTTCCATGCTGCCAAACAACCGATCCCTTTTAAGGACACAATAGCTAATTCCTCCGAGGTACAGATTATTTCGGAAATAAAACGTGCCTCCCCTTCCAAAGGAGATATAAGAACAGAGATTAATCCAGTTGCACAAGCAAAACAATATGAAGCATGTGGTGCAGCAGCCATATCTGTCTTAACAGATACAACCTTTTTTAAGGGTTCGATGGAAGATTTGCAAGCAGTTGCTGAAGCGGTTCGAATACCCGTATTATGTAAGGATTTTATTATTCATCCCATCCAAATTGATCACGCTAAAGCCGCTGGTGCTTCCATTGTCCTGTTAATTGTTGCCGCATTATCTAAGCAACAATTACACGATCTATATCATTATGCTATAAACAAAGGGCTTGAGGTTATTTGCGAAGTACATCAAGTCACAGAATTGGAAGTTTTACTAGAGTTAAACCCTGAAATAATTGGGATTAATAACCGAAATTTAAAAACCTTTGAGGTCGATTTACAAACAACAGCAAAACTAGCAGCTCTTATTCCACATAGAGATACATTGATTATTAGTGAAAGTGGATTTCGTACCCGTTCTGATGCAATTTTGGCACGCGATGCTGGTGCAGAGGTGTTACTTATTGGTGAAACATTAATGCGCGCTACTAACGTATCAAAAGCCTTTAATGAATTAAAAGTTGCAAAGGAAAGGAGTACAAAGCATGCACGTTAAAATATGCGGCATTCAGTCTGTTGTGGCTGCACTAGCAGCTGTTGATGCTGGGGCTGACTTCATTGGCTTCGTGTTCGCCAAAAGCAAGCGGTCCATCACTCCAGAAGCTGCTGCTGACATTGTAAATATCCTTCCTCGTTCAGTTAAAACGGTTGGTGTCTTTGTAAATGAAAGGCTTGAAACAATGAATACGATAGCTTCACAAGTGCCACTTAATTATATCCAGCTCCACGGTGAAGAATCCGCTGCTGCTGCTAACAAATTAAATAGCAAAATCATTAAAGCATATCCAGTGGATGCTCAACACGTATCTCGTATCGAAGCCTATCCATGCGATTTCTACTTATTAGATGGACCCGTACAGAAAAGCCCAGGTGGTAATGGCGTTCCATTTGATTGGAATTTATTTAATCACTTACCAATACCAAAAGACAGAATCATGATCGCAGGTGGTCTTACACCGGAAAATGTTGGAGACGCCATTCGAACACTTCATCCATATGCTGTTGATGTATCAAGTGGAGTCGAAACGAACGGTAACAAAGATCCAGAAAAGATAAAACAATTTATAGCTAATGCAAAACGAAAGGATGAGTTTCATGATAACCTACACAATGCCTGATTCACATGGGAGATTCGGAAATTTCGGTGGAAGATATGTTCCGGAAACATTGATGCCTGCTTTGCTCGAGTTAGAAGAGGCGTATGAAAAGGCAATAAATGATCCAACATTTTGTAAAGAATTAAACGACTATCTAACCCACTATATAGGTAGAGAAACCCCTTTATATTATGCAGAGAATCTTACAAAGAAGTTAGCGGGGCCACAGATTTATTTAAAACGTGAAGATTTAAACCATACAGGGGCACATAAAATCAATAATACGATCGGTCAGGCTCTGTTAACACTTCGAATGGGAAAGAAAAAGGTTGTTGCAGAAACAGGTGCTGGACAACATGGAGTAGCTACTGCAACGGTTTGCTCTTTGCTTGGTCTCGAATGTGTTGTATTTATGGGTGAAGAGGATATGCGGAGACAGAAGCTGAATGTATTTCGGATGGAACTTTTAGGTGCAGAGGTACGTAGCGTCAAAAATGGAAGTGGCACCTTAAAAGATGCAGTCAATGATGCACTTAGATATTGGGTAGCAAATGTTGAGGATACACATTACATTCTTGGTTCTGTTGTTGGCCCTCATCCATTCCCGAAAATTGTTCGTAATTTTCAGTCGATTATTGGCAAGGAAACAAAACAGCAAATCCTCAAGCAAGATGGTTCATTACCAGATGCTATTATTGCATGTGTAGGTGGAGGCAGTAATGCGATGGGAATGTTTTATCCTTTTATTGAGGACGAGCAAGTAAAGCTGTATGGTGTCGAAGCCGGAGGAGCTGGATTAGATACAAACCAGCATGCATCTGTATTAGTACATCCAAGCCCTGGGATATTACATGGAACGATGACGAATTTACTACAGGATACACACGGTCAAATTCAAGAGGCCTTTTCGATATCCGCTGGACTTGATTATCCTGGCGTCGGCCCAGAACATAGTCATTTAAATGATACGAGGCGTGTAGCATATGTATCTATTACTGACGATGAAGCGGTAACTGCATTTCAAACATTATGCCAAGCCGAAGGCATTATTCCGGCATTAGAAAGTGCACATGCGATTGCTTTTGCTGAAAAACTCTCCATACAAATGGATTCGGAACAAACCCTAGTAATTTGCCTCTCTGGCCGCGGAGATAAAGATGTTGAGCAAATAAAACACGTATTGGAGGATAAATAGGATGGGAAAAGAGAGACTGGTTAATTACCTCAATCAATTACAAAATGAAAATAAAAATCTTTTTGTACCCTATATCATGGCTGGTGACGGTGGACTGAATAAGCTAAAGGAGCGTACGTTGTTTTTGCAAAATTGCGGTGTAGCTGCGATAGAAGTTGGGATTCCCTTTTCTGACCCTGTCGCAGATGGACCAACGATACAGAACGCTGGAAAACGATCACTTGATAATGATACGACGTTAACAGCAGTGCTAGAAGAACTCGAATCCTTTAAGGATGAGCGTACCGTACCAATAATTATTATGGCATATAGTAATCCTATATATCGGTATGGTATTGAACGCTTTGCTGCATCCTGTGTTCATGCTGGGATAGATGGACTAATTATACCAGATCTCCCACTAGAGGAAGAAAAAATGGTAACAGATGCGCTCCAACAAAGTTCTGTTGCATTCATTCGGCTGGCAGCGTTAACTAGCTCTAGGGAGCGAATTAAAACGTTGGCTCATCGGTCAGAAGGGTTTCTTTATGCCGTCACCGTTACAGGTACAACAGGGGTAAGAACATCTTATGAAACTAAAGTAAAGACATATCTACACCAACTAAAACAACAAAGCCCTGTTCCTGTTTTAGCGGGGTTTGGCGTGTCCACTAGCAAACAAGCAAAAGAGCTTAGTTCTTATTGCGATGGCGTTGTTGTTGGAAGTAAGATTGTCGACCTTTTTCACGAAGGAAAAACAGAAGAAATTAAACAACTGATCCAAGCAAGTATTTAAATAGATCGATCTTCACGTTCTTAGCTTGTAGAAAAACCCCAGTGTTTTCTACAAGCATTTTTTGTGCGTGGTGTGAGTGAACGCCCGCGTCTTCCCCGTAAAAACCACACTGTGTGATCTCGGATCGCCCGCTTTCTACAGGATAAGGGAAGGCTTCTGTAGCCTTCTGTAGCTATACATCGCAAGCAGAAAAAGCACTCTTCTTTTTCAAGGAATCTCCTAGTATTCGCAGCGCTTCACTGAAAGGACATTCCTTTAGCATTTTATTTTCCTCTACGCTTACGAGCCCTTTCGTAGACCTCTTGGCTTATTTCTCCACGCTGATAGCGCCTCTCTAAAAGCTCGAGGGAATCACTCTTCAGATTGTTTTTGGCACGAAAGCGAATAATAATTACGATAATGATAAGTACTAAGCCAATTGACAACCAAAAACGAATGGTTGGATCAATAAAAACTGTATACATTTAACCACCTCTACCCTATTTGCTTTATTTTAAATATCATTCCAAGAGAACATTCATTTCATTCTCTAATGTAGCTACTAATATTTTGAAAATACCATGTGAATACTTATATATTTTTTATATTTATCCATACTACGTAACCAGAAGATTATGAGGAGGCCTTTTATGGTGGTATATATTGGGAAAATCATTATGTTATATCTCCTTACCATTATCATCATTCGACTAATGGGTAAATCAGCCTTTGCTCAATTAACTGCACATGATTTAGCCGGTGTTTTTTTCGTTGTGTCACTAGCTGCTGGTCCTCTAGTTACAAATAGCTTCACGAATGCAATAACAGGCCTTCTTGTTATTGGTACAATTCATATTATCCTTTCAAAGCTTACACTTGTTAATTGGTTAAATAAATTTTTTATCGGTCAGCCAACAATTGTCATCAAACATGGAAAACTAATTAAAGCTAATCTAAAGCGCTCTCATTTCACCTTAACTGGTTTATTGTCAAGTATTCGAGAAAAGGGGTATTCCGATATATCCAATATAGACTATGCCATTATTGAACCTAGTGGAGAAATCAGCATCCTTCTAAAACAAGAATTTTCACCTGTCACTCCAATGCACTTAAACATGGAAACGAAATACCAAGGTCTACCAATAGCTGTCATTATCGAAGGAACCGTACAATATCATAATTTGCAGCTTATGAACAAAAGTGAACAATGGTTAAAAAATAGGCTAGAAGCTGTTGGTTATCCAGACCAAAAAACAATTTTTTATGCTGCTGTTCGTGATACAGATCATTTATTAACCATTGATAATGGTAGTGGCATCCTTGAAGTGCATCAACAAGGAAAATAGCCTCCATAATACAGCAGGTATTTGCTTCCTATTATTTTTTTAGAGCTTATTGTCAATGCTAAGAGAGAGGGAGGTGTGTGAAATGGCAAAAGATGTGCTTTGCGAAGTAAACAATTGCACGTATTGGGGCGAAGGAAATGTTTGTAATGCTGATCGAATCTACGTGGTTACGCACAAACAAACGAAAGCAAAAACAACGGAAGAAACGGATTGTAAGACATTTGTCGCCAAAAGCTAAGCATCTACACCTCTAGAGAAGAACAAGTATGACCGAGGATGTCCATATAATTCGTTTAGATACAGCAACTGGATTAATGAGACTCCCTGTTATTTATTTTTGTCATAAACAGTTTGGTTTCTATCTCACTGATTGTTCGTACCACAAGGGTATGACCTAGGCCTTTGAACCAATCGGACATTACATTAACTGGCAGTAGACCCCCTATTTATCCATAATGGCTTCCCTTTATTGCTGGAAGCGGGGGCTTACTGCCAATTATTTGTGGGATAAACTTGCTTTTTCATTTGTCTCTAATTAAGAAAAACTGAGCAAAATTCGCTCCGTCCTTATCACTAAATGCTCAGATTTACGCTTCCTCTAGTAGCTATTATGGAAT
>NZ_BAAACY010000023.1:0-16379 GCF_039521925.1 Virgibacillus salarius
AGCCGGAGTGGTGGTTAAGCAGTAGCTATTATTCCATAATAGCTACTAGAGGAAGCGTAAATCTGAGCATTTAGTGATAAGGACTGAGCGAATTTTGCTCCGTTTTTCTAATCATTTGTAATTTTATCGAATGACATGATTATGACTTTCTCATACTAAAGGGAGGAGGTCATGTCATGAGAGCATTGTTACTTTGTATCAGTTTCATCGTTATTTGGACAAATACTGTTTTTGCTACTGAAATAGCTGAACATAAAGCGATACGTTTAGAAAAAGTAGAAGTGGATCAATATGCACTTAATCAGATTGATCCTCTATTTATTGATGAAAATAAATTGCATCAATTGGTTGATGACTTAAAGAAAAAAATCTATAAAGCACCAAAAAATGCGACCATAGCAAAGAGTGGTAACATTATTTTAGAAAAACCTGGTATAACAATTGATGAAGATCAATTTTACATTCAATTTAAAAAAACGTTTTATGACGATAAAGCAGACGGATTCCATATTCCTGTAGAGAAAGTGTATCCAAGAGTGGATAAAGCCCTATTAGAAAATATACGTACAAAGGAATTGGGGAATTATGTTACCTTTTATAAAAAGGGTAATGAAGAAAGGTCACATAATATTGCTCTAGCAGCTGAGGCAATAGATAATCACGTTGTATTTCCTGGAGAGATGTTTTCATTTAATAAAGTCGTAGGTGAACGTACCAAAAGTAGAGGATATAAACGTGCCCCTGTTATAGTAAAAGGTGAATTATCAGAAGATATTGGTGGAGGAATATGTCAAGTTTCATCAACACTGTTCAATGCGGTCGATTTAAAAGGTATTCAAATCGTTGAAAGATATGCACACAGTCGAAGCGTTCCCTATGTTCCCCCAGGTAGAGATGCAACGGTTAGTTGGTGGGGACCAGATTTCTCTTTCAAGAATATGTACAATGAACCGGTATTGATTCGAGCTCATGCTAGTAATGGAAAAATGTTAGTACGTATAACTTCATCAGATACAGTAGAGAATTTTACAGGTAGTTAGTGTGATGAATAGCAAAAGAAATGATCTCCAAGATTTTAGCTAGATCATGCCTTTCAAAACACCTTGACATACCTGGAAGCATCATATATGATTAGAACGAAATTGATAATCATTATCATTTACTAAACCAAGTCTACATAGATGATTTAGAGGAGTGATCTAGTTGAAGAAGCTTGCAATTATCTTATTGCTATTTTTGATAAGTTTGCTAGTTGCGTGTAATGATTCTTCTAATAAGGAGCAAGAAGAAAAAAACGGAGATTCTACATCTGACGCGCAAACAATTACAATTGAAGATGGTTTAGGTGAACAAACCCTTAAAGAAACACCTAAAAATATTGTTGTACTTGAATGGTCCTATGCTGAAGACCTAGTGGCATTAGGTATACAGCCAGCAGGTGTGGCTGATTTGGACGGATTTCATCAATGGGTTAATATCGATGAAAAATTCGATGATAGTGTAGTCGATGTTGGGACACGTCAGGAGCCGAATCTCGAAGCGATTTCCAGATTAAATCCGGATCTAATAATCGGTGTTAAATTTAGACATGAACAAATTTTAGATAGTTTAAAAGAGATTGCACCAGTAGTTACGTTTGCACCATATAGTGAAGAAGCTGTACAGGATCATTATCAAAACATGATTAACGAATTTCAGACCGTCGCTAAAATTGTTAATAAAGAAAAAGAAGCCGAGCAAGTAATATCAAATCTTGAAAGCTTTACGGAGGAGCAAAAGCAACGTATAACAGAAGCGGGCATTGATGGTTCATCTTATATTGCAACTCAAGCATTTACTGCACAAAACACACCGACAATGAGACTATTCACGGATAATTCCATTGTTGCAAATGTAATGGAGAATTTAGGATTTACGAATGCTTATCAATCAGATAATATAGAAACATATGGTTATAGCGAAGTGACAGTAGAAGCATTACAGAATTATCAAGATGAAGAGAATCTTCAATTCCTATATATTGTTCAAGAAGAGGATAATATTTTTGAGAATCAGCTTAAAGGAAATCCAGTATGGGAAGATTTAAGCTTTGTAAAAGCAGGTAATACACATGCACTTCCTGGAAATACATGGACTTTTGGTGGTGTTCTTTCTACTCAAGTACTAACAGAACAGTTAGTCAATGCGATGGTAAAAGAGTGATAGCATGAATACATCTTTTAAAAATACGATGAGAGCGGTTCTTACCTTTGGAGGAGGAGCCGCACTTTTATGTATCCTAACGTTCTTACATATTAATCAAGGTAGTGTATCGATTCCTTTACATACAGTGATAGAAGCTATTTTTTCTCCTCAGGATATTTTAGAACATCATACCGTTCGTTATCTCCGGCTACCACGTGCAGCTATGGGAGTTATTGCTGGAGGAGCCTTAGCTGTTGCTGGGGTTGTTTTACAAACAGTAACGAAGAATCCTTTAGCATCCGCCAGCACTTTAGGTATACACTCTGGAACATATTTTTCAGTCGTTGTGGCAACTGTCTTTTTACCTGGTGCTTTGTTTGGGGGAGGTATGATCGTTGCCTTTATCGGTGGTATAATTACCTTTTTAATTGTTTATGTCTTATCCGGAGGGAATAGTGCAACACCTGTACGAATGGTATTGGCTGGCATGATCGTTACCTTTTTATTTTCTTCTCTAACAAGTGTATTGCAATTGTTTTATGAAAATGAAACAGCCGGCTTATTTCTATGGGGATCAGGGACGTTGGTTCAAAATGGTTGGGACGGGGTTCAATTTTCATTGCCCATTATAATAGTTGGTTTATTAGGAATTGCACTAGTTAGTATGAGATTAGATACGCTTTCCTTAGGAGATGACGTGGCAACCTCATTAGGGCAAAAGGTAGTGACAGTGAAGTTTATTTCCATTTTAGCAGCCGTTTTATTAACGTCAGTAACTGTAAGCGTAGTTGGGCCGATTGGATTCGTTGGTTTAATCGCGCCACATATCGTTAAATTGATTGGTTATCGTAGGCATATCCCATTATTCATTGCCTCATTTATTTGGGGTGGGAATGTCTTGCTGGCGGCAGATGTCGTGGCCCGTGTAATCGATCCATCGTTTTCAGAACTCCCTGTGGGGGCTATAACAGCTTTAATAGGTGCACCGTGGTTAATTTATTTAGTATTTCGTATGAAACAAACAAACTACAGTGGTGATTCAACTTCTATTATTCCAGGGAAGTCTACTATTGGTATTTCCATGAAAATTTTACTACCTGTGTTAATCGGGTTGATCACTTTAGGTATCCTAGTTAGTTTAGCTTCTGGAAATTATGGTTTTGAACCAATTGTATCATTCCAGGCTTTATTTGCTGGGGAAAATGAATTCATGAAAAATTTAATTCTTGATTTACGATTGCCACGTGCTTTGGTGGCTTTAGCTAGTGGAATGGTATTAGCAGTTAGTGGATTAATTTTTCAAGGTGTTCTCAGAAATCCGTTAGCTGATCCGTCTGTAATTGGAATAACTTCTGGAGCGGGTGTAGGTGCTCTATTGACGATGTATGTCTTTGGTGTATCAGCAATATGGATACCTGTGGGAGCTATGATTGGTTCTTTAGTATTCTTTATTTTCGTAATGTTATTTGCAATCCGTGCTCAATTCCAACCGACGATCTTAGCTTTATTAGGTATTGGTATTTCAGCTTTTGGTTCGGCAATTATTCAAATTCTTGTCGTTCGAGCAGAATTAGGTGTGGCAGGTGCATTGACGTGGTTATCAGGATCAACCTATGCGAAGGGTTGGGTAGAGTTATTTCGTTATCTTATTTGGCCAATCGTCTTATTATTCCCGCTGCTTCTAGTGCGAATCCGTTTGTTAGACACTCTAGCACTTGGGGATGAAACAGCAAAAGGATTAGGTCTTGGAGTGACGTCATCCCGATTTCAATTAGCGTTAATCGCTACTATTTTAGCTGCTTGCAGTGTTGCAGCAACTGGTACAATTGGTTTTCTTGGGCTAATTGCTCCTCATTTTGCGAGGTTGTTAGTAGGTCCTTCTAATACACGATTGTTACCAGTTACCATGCTTATAGGAGGACTTTTACTTGTCATTGCAGATTTATTAAGCAGGACGTTGTTAGCTCCAAATGAGATTCCTTCAGGCATTTTGGTGGCAATTATCGGCGCACCATATTTCTTATGGCTTATGAAGAAAAGAGCTTCTTAAAAAAAAGATCTATACTTCTTGTTGAAGCAGGAGCTTGTAAAGAAATCCCTTTGTTTCTTTACAAGCCTTTTTTTATAGTCTAAGAAATTATAAAATTAGCCCATATGGATAAATGAGCGTGTAGAGCTGCGTCAAGCGCAAGCGCCCATAAACGATGCGACTTCACAGATAGCCCTAAGCTAAGTTATCATCGGCTCGCAAGCTCACCGTAATTCCTTTATCTTCGTTGACTCGCTCCAGTCGCTTGCACTTTTGTTCTGCCAATGTCGGGCTAAAATCACTCGCTTCCTATCGAAAAAAGTCCAAATCTCCTTAACAAATTAATGTAGTGAATATATTCTGCATAAAAAATGGCTGTCGAGACATTTTAACGACAGCCATTGTACTTTCTTGTTGAAGGTACTGCTTCAGACTACTATGCTTGCTTATGTGCTTCTATCTCAAAGTGAATTTTTACATCTTCACCAACTAGGACGCCACCTGTTTCTAATGCTGCGTTCCATGTTAGACCAAAATCCTTACGATTAATGGTAGTTTCTCCGCTAAAGCCCGCAACAATATTACCACTCATTGGATCTTTACTTTGACCTTCCATAACAACATTTAGCGTTACTAGTTTTTTCGTTCCACGAATCGCTAAATCACCTGTAATTTCATAATTATTTCCAGACTTTTTATGGATGTCGGTTGCAACAAATGTTATATTTGGGTGGTTTTCAACATCGAAAAAGTCAGCTGAACGTAAGTGATCGTCACGATCCTTATTACGCGTATCAATACTACCTACATCAATGGTAACTTCCAGCTTAGAACCTGTTAAATCATCCACATCAGCTTCAAATACCGCATTAAAATTATTAAATGAACCTTTTGCCTTTGAAATCATCATATGTTTTACTGAAAAACCAATCTCACTATGAACAGTGTCTATATTCCAAACAGTTTTACCCATGTAAATCTCTCCAATTATTAAATTTATCACTTTAATTACTTTATGTAACTTAGTATAAAATAATAAATTAATGTTGTCAAGTAACAATTTTAGAACCTATTTCAGTACTGGTTTTCCCTAATAGATAAAGATAAAACACGATGTAGACTATAGCGTGATTTACTCTAAAGCCGTTCCAAATAAAGGAATAAATGAAAATACTAATAGTAGGTAGATATGTTAAAAAATCTTAATGGATGAAAAACGTCCATCGTTGGAGGGGGGATTAAAATGGATAAAGGGACAATAGCTAGAACCATCGCACTCGTAATTGCCTTAACAAATCAATTTTTAGTTATTTTTGGAAGGTCGCCATTACCAATAGATAGTGAACTGCTTGAGAACACAGTATCAGCAATTTTTACAATCGTTACCTCATTAATAGCGTGGTTTAAGAATAATTACGTTACAAGTATAGGGATGAAGCAAAAGCAGCTAATTAAGGAAAATGGGCTAACATCAGCAAGTAAAAGAAAAAAGAAAAGTTAAGTTAATGTAGCAGTGGGAATATCCTTCCCACTGTATTACATGAGATTATTAGAACAATTGTTTTTCTAATGAAAATATTCTTATTTTTGTTATAATATGTAGTTAGGGTGATTAATTTAATTTTAAATAGAGGGGCGATTTAATGGAACAGACGTTACATCCTACATGGGATCTAGACGTGATTTTTCCCGGAGGTAGTGACTCAAAAGCATTTCATACATATTTACAATCCACACAGGAAGAAATGAAAAACCTTTTTAACACGGTATCTTACTTTTCTCCTAAGCAACGAGACGGAGATAAAGAAACATTAGTGTTACTTATTAAACAATTGGAAGCAACGATGAAGAAAGTAAGAGAAGCATTTGCTTTTATAAGCTGTTTAAGTGCACAGAATCTTAAAGACGAGAAAGCAAATTTATTAGTCAGTAGACGCCATGAAATAAAAGCCGAAATGGATACGATTCAAACGACATTTGAACAAAAACTAGTCGACATTCCTGACATAGTATGGGACCAACTTGTAAAAAGTGAGGATTTAGTTGATGTAGCATATGTGTTAGAAGAGTTTAGAAATCATGCAAAAGAACAATTGGTGCGAGATCAAGAGGTTCTTATCAATGATCTGGCAATTGATGGATATCACGCTTGGGGACAAATGTACGATGTGATTATAGGAAATATGAGTGTAGATATGGTAGAGGATGGGGAAACGAAAAGCTATTCTATTGGGCAGGCTACAAATAAACTAACACACCCAAACCGTTCATATCGTAAGCAAGTGTTTCAACAGCTAGATAAAGCTTGGAAGAATAACGCTAGTTTATTTGGTCAAACATTAAACCACCTAGCTGGCTTTCGTTTACAAACATATAAGCATAGAAATTGGAATGAAGTTTTGCAAGAACCATTGGCTTTGAACCGTATGAGAAAAGAAACATTAGATGCGATGTGGACTGCAATAAAAAAATATAAGCATCCCTTTGTAGAGTATCTTATGAACAAGGCCAAACTACTTGGACTTAACAAACTAAGTATTTATGATGTTGGAGCACCAGTAAACAAAGTGGTTAAGACTTCGTCGTTTGAAGAAGGGGCTGACTTTATTGTCGAACATTTTAATCAGTTTAGTCCCCAAATGGCTGATTTTGCGAAAATGGCCTTTGAAAATAGGTGGATTGAGGCTGAGGATCGTCCAAATAAGCGTCCGGGAGGATTTTGTACAAGTTTCCCTGATAGTAAGCAAACACGCATTTTTATGACTTATTCAGGTACTTCATCTAATATTGCAACGTTAGCTCATGAGTTAGGGCATGCTTATCATCAACATGTAATGAATGATGTAAATGGACTTAATCAACGGTATGCAATGAATGTTGCTGAAACAGCGTCAACATTTGCTGAAATGGTTGTTGCAGATGCGTCGGTAAAAAGCGCACGTTCGATTGCGGAAAAGAAAAGTTTATTAGAGGATAAGATTCAGCGGAGCATTGCTTTTTTTATGAATATACATTCCCGTTTTATCTTTGAAAGGCGTTTTTATGAAGAAAGGAAACAAGGATTAGTGCCAGTGAAAAGATTAAACGATTTGATGATAGAAGCACAGAAAGAGGCATATTGTGATGCATTATCGGAGTATGATCCTAATTTTTGGGCATCTAAATTACATTTTCACATAACAAGGGTGCCATTTTACAATTTCCCTTATACATTTGGTTATCTTTTCAGTCTAGGTATCTATGCAAAAGCACAAGAAAACGAAGATAGTTTTGAAGATGCATATATTTCGCTTTTAAGGGATACTGGTCGCATGAACGTAGAGGATCTTGCTAAAAAACATTTGGATACAGATTTAACTAAGCCTGAATTCTGGGAAGCTGCTATTCAATTATGTGTCAATGATGTTGACGAATATCTTTCGTTGTAACGCTGTTGTGTTTTTACGATATGTCATGTACAATACTTGTAGTAAATAGGCAGTGAAAAGTAGTTTCTTATTTATTCCACATGTAACTGATAGTAAGAACCCCACTTCAAGGAATAAAGTGAAACCATTATTGGTAAGTGGGGGAATCGACTGCCGGTAAATGTCTGATTAGTTTATCTCTCAATCAGAGGTATAAACAAAAACCCCCACTGATTGAAGTTTCACTAAACAGTAAGACAAAAGAAGCAAATATAAGTTAGAAGCCTACAGGGGGAGCCAATTGGCTGAGAGTGAACATAACTGTTCTTACCCTTTGAACCTGTTAGTTAGTACTAGCGTAGGGATGGTGGCTTTTTTGATGGACAGAAAAGTAATGTGAGCAGATTCCCCATCAGGAAGTCTTCCCCTTGGCATTGCTTTTTTTGTATGGATAAGTTACTTAACTGCATAAAAAAGGGGAGGAGAAAGATATGAGGCGCACATTATTTTTAGTAGAAGTAGCCATTTTTGCAGCTTTTGCATTTTTATTGGATTTTATACCATTTTTATCATTTAAGGTTTGGGCTCAAGGTGGCTCCATATCCTTTGCGATGATACCGATTTTTATTGTCGCATTTCGCTGGGGGGTCAAGGGCGGTTTATTAGCTGGATTGCTGTTGGGAGGATTACAATTATTATTTGGGCCAACAGTCTTCGTACCCCTACAAGGGTTCTTAGATTATATTGTTGCGTTTACCGTATTAGGTTTTGCAGGAATTTTTGCAAAACCTGTCCAAGCAGCAGTTAAAGAAGGAAAAACGAAAACAAGCCTATATTATATTGCTGTAGGCGTGTTTTTAGGATCAGCTTTACGCTTTTTAGCCCATTTCACTGGAGGGATTGTATTCTTTGGTGAATTTGCGCCAGAAGGTCAGCCTGTATGGTTATACTCGTTGCTATATAACGGGTCGTACATGTTACCTGGCTTTATATTAAGTACGGTTCTTGTGTTCTTTTTATTTCAAAAACAACCACGTACACTATTACGTATGTCCGCTTAATCTAGGAGTTTTCCTCATAATAAATATACGAAGATTAGTGGGTAGTTATTGACTCGAGGATTTTGCCCACTATTTTCTATTTAGTAGTTTAGAGTTATAGTGAGAGGTGAAATCAAGCTTAATCAATTGCGGCAATTATTATCGAGACTGATAAAATGATTATTCAGAGTAAGAAATATTTTGTTTTTTCCCAAGCTCTTTATTATCTTTATTTCATAACAAAAGCGCATTAGAAACGTAGCGACTGGAGCTAGTCAGCTCGTAGGGCGGGCGATTGTGAAGTCACATCGTTTCTGGGCGCTGGAGCTGGACGCGGCTCAACACGCCCCTATTTATCCAAATGGGTAAATTTTATATTTTCTTCCTAGACTATGAGAAAAGCTGCTTCACCCAATTAGAATTGGTGAAACAGCATTGATAACTTGCCTATCATAAGCAAGTTATCTTTTTCTTACTGACAGATTAAAACGTTTAATTATGAAAAACTACTGTATAGTAGAGATTTATGCTTTTATTGTAAATACCTATTAACTTCCTCATGGTTAGTTACAATCAAGAGTACTTTTCCTTCATCCATATCTTCCTCATAGTTTTCAGCTTCTGCTTGAGAGAATCCTATTTCGGTTAATTTCGTTCTTAGTTCATCACCTTGTGTACTAAAAAGATTACCAACGGCATGTCCAATATCCATTTCCCTTATTCCTATGGTATTCGCATCCGCACCATCAGCTATTCGGTTTGTTCGATCATCATCATGGGATAAAACATACACATCTTCTTTATGAATACCTTTATCCTTTAGTATTTGAATAGCTTCCTTTAATTGCTGATCATTTGTATATTCTTTTATAAATGGTTTCATTAAAATTACCTCCTTATCAATCTTTCATTATTATCATACCCAACGCTAGAAGAACTAAACATGTACGAATTGCATAGGCTATAGCACATCCATTGGAGAGGAAGAGGTTGGCGTGGAGCTTTCAATATCCCATATTTTATATGGTTTGTTTACCTTACTAATTATAGGCACAATGGTCATGCGGAAGGGGATCGTATTACCAACGTTATTTGGTACATTTATTATTGCGTGGGTTTATAAAGGTAGTCTAATTGCTGGATTTACCGCAATATTTCATGCAAATCTTGTAGCAGCACAAGAACTATTTAGTATTTTTTTAATCATCACCTTTATGCTCGCGTTATTAAATTCATTACGTGATTTAGGTGCAGATAAACGAATGATTCAGCCAATACAAAAAATAATGGTAAATGGTCATATATCTTATTTTGTTTTAGTTATTGCTACCTATTTGATATCTCTATTCTTTTGGCCAACACCAGCAGTACCCCTAATATGTGCGCTTTTGGTACCCGCTGCAATCCGAGCAGGTCTACCAGCAATTACGGCTGCAGTAGCAATAGCAATAGCTGGTCAAGGAATGGCACTTTCCTCTGATTATATTGTGCAAGTTGCCCCCAATTTATCTGCTACCTCAGCAGGAGTAGAAACAGCTGTGGTTGCCGATCAAGCACTTATTTTGTCACTTATAACAGGTGGTATTGCTATTATGCTTGCTTATATAATGTATCGAAAAACAATTCGATCGAAGGAGGATGTGCGAAACAACATAGAACTTGAAAACATTCAAACAACAAAGGAGTATACACAAAGTCAACATACGAATGAACTACGTGTATGGAGTAAATTATTTGCTATTCTTGTTCCTCTGGCATTAACTGGCGTCGTTAGCTACATGGTTTATGAAAAGCTTAATACAGGAAGAATGAGCGGATTAGAAGGAGGAGATGGAGCAGCATTTATTGGTGGTGTTGCAGTTATCTTGCTATTATTATCAACCATTGCATTTCGTAGGCAGCATGCGCTCGATTATATAACAACACATATAACAGATGGATTTGTTTTTGCTTTTAAGGCAATGGGTCCGGTTATTCCAATTGCTGGATTTTTCTTTTTAGGTAGTTCAGACTTTGCAGGAGCTATTTTAGGTATGGAGGAGCGTTCACCTGCATTCCTATTTGATCTCGTTCAATCGACTCAGGAATATCTTCCACAAAGTGCATTGTTAGCCGGATTCAGCGTTTTGCTTATTGGTATTATTACAGGGCTTGATGGCTCTGGTTTTTCAGGGCTTCCACTTACTGGTTCTCTAGCGGCATCATTACAAAACGGTTCCATTGATGCAACCACCCTTGCAGCAATAGGGCAAATGGGTTCGATATGGACTGGTGGTGGTACGCTCGTTGCATGGTCTTCTTTAATCGCTATCGCTGGTTTTTGTGGTGTATCGGTAATGGAATTAGTACGTAAAAACTTTATACCTGTTATCGTAGGATTAGTCATTACAACAATTGTAGCGGTAGTTATTTTATCCCGCATATAACTGGCAGTAAGCCCTCACTTCAAGCAATAAGGTGAAACCAAATGGATAAGTGGGGGGGCAACTGCCAGTAAATGTCCGATTGGTTCACCTAACAATCAGTAGGGGATAAACAACCTCCCCACGGATTGAAGTTTCACGTTTTATAAATTGTATGAATGGACTCAAATAAAAAGGTGGTCCCTTATTAAATATCCTTCCTGTATAAATAAGGGATTACCTTTTAAACCATACATAAGGGTCAATGAATCATGTAAAAGCAGAAAGACAGTACTAAAATAAAGCGTATTCACATATTCTCATACAGATACGTCTTTAAAAAATTACGTGCTAAAATTGGACGGGTCTTTATTTGATAAAGGGAGGGATAAAGAAGTGTCAGGTATTTTAGTTGCATTAATAGGTATGATCGTTTTTGCATTAGGTTATCGCTACTATTCGCGTTTTGTAGCGGAAAAAATTTTTAAACTTGATCCAACCTATGTGACACCAGCACATCGTTACAGTGATGGAGTGGACTTTGTTCCTACAAATAAATTCGTACTATGGGGGCATCATTTTACTTCGGTTGCTGGTGCTGCACCAATATTGGGTCCGGCAATTGCCGTTTATTGGGGATGGCTGCCAGCTTTCCTGTGGGTAATACTTGGAACTGTATTTGCTGCGGGTGTGCATGATTTTGGAACATTGGTCTTGTCAGTGCGAAATAAAGGTCAATCTGTAGGTACATTAGCACATCGTTTAATTGGTCAACGAGCGAAGATACTGTTTTTATTTATCATTTTAATTCTAGTGTTAATGGTCAATGCGGTATTTGCATGGGTAATTTCAAATTTATTTATATCTTACCCAGCAAGTGTGCTTCCTGTATTTATTCAAATCCCATTAGCTATCTGGATCGGTTATGCTGTATATAAACGAAACAGAAAAATGCTTATTCCATCCGTGTTAGCATTAGCAATTATGTATTTAACTGCAATTGTTGCTAGTAAGGTAGAATTTCTTCAAATTGATCTCGTTCATTATATGGGTGGTGAAGCTGGAGCTGGTTTATTTGGTTTAGGAGCGGTTTCTTCGGCATTTCTGATTTGGATCGTCATTTTGATGATTTATGTCTATATTGCCTCAACACTTCCGGTTTGGAAATTATTACAGCCACGAGATTTTATTAATTCACATCAGCTTGTAGTGGGACTAGGAATTCTTTACTTAGGATTATTATTTACAAATCCAGAAATAACTGCTCCAGCTACGAATGCTAACCCGGATACACCTTGGCTTCCCTTATTATTTATTACGATAGCATGCGGGGCTATTTCAGGGTTTCATGGACTTGTTTCATCAGGAACATCGTCAAAGCAATTGAATAGGGAAACAGATGCAAGATTTGTAGGCTACTTAGGAGCAGTAGGTGAAGGAATATTAGCATTAGTATCGATTATTGCTGTTGCTACTTTTTTTGCTAGTACCGATGAATTTATGGCTACCTATAGCAGCTTCTCTGATGCCAATGCTTCTGGACTTGCTACCTTTGTTGAAGGGGCCGCTGTTCTGGCAGGGGGACTTGCCATTCCTCCAGATGTAGCAGTTACGATTGTATCGATTATTGTCGTTAGTTTCGCAGCTACGACTTTAGATACTTCTGTTCGACTCATGCGTTACATCATTGCTGAATTAGGTAGTGAGTATAATCTTCCAGTGTTAACACGGACACATGTGGCAACAACTGTGGCAGTTGCATCGAGTGCTGCGCTTGTATTATTACCAGAAGGTCCGAAAGGATTTGGGTCTGGAGGTTATCAACTTTGGCCACTATTTGGTACAGCCAATCAGTTACTGGCAGGGATTAGTTTGATGCTTATCGCAGTTTGGTTGAAACGATTAGGGCGAAACTATGCAGTTGTATTCATACCAATGGTGTTCTTAATGTTTATGACACTTTATGCGATGTTCCAGCAGGTTTTATTTGAATGGTCGTGGTTAGGCTCATCTCCTGATATATTATTATTTATTTTTGGTGCAATTATCTTTATATTTGCACTTTGGATAAGTATAACTGCATTCTCTGTATTGAGAGGAAACGATGGGAAACCATTGGATGATGACAATTAATGAAGGGCGTGTCTTCTATAAAAAATCGCCTAGATTAAAGTAACTGGAATATACGAGACATCTGTTGGAAGCGTGAGCGTGTGTGTGTGAATCCTCTGAAGAGAGATTGCAGGAGAGCCTAGCAGTTAGAAGGGAATACAATTCAGTCATGTTGGAAAAGGGCTAGTTTTTATCCCACATATAACTGGCAGTAAGACCCCCACTTCAAGCAATCAAGTAAAAACAACATAGGTAAGTGAGGGATTGACTGCCAGTAAATGTCCGATGGCTTCAAAGGTCTTTAGGTCATACCCTTGTGGTACTGATCCCATTCGTGGGGGATAAACAAAACCTCCACTGATTGAAGTTTCACTTTTTGACAGCCCCTTTTTCGGTGAAGGAGTGATTACATGTTTAAACATTGGAAGCGGTGCATTCAATGGTATGAGGAAATGATTAGCATGCCCCATCGTCAAGAAATCGCCCGAGAACTTAGGCAAGAAGATGATGTGTTTCTCTTACTACTATATTCAGAAATGATTGGCATTCCTAATCCAGTCTACTATTATACATTAGAACTCTATCCGTACATAGTGGAGAATTTTCATGATTGGCATTTGCGAATGGGGATGGAAAAATCACCTTTATCCGGTATTCGGTGCTGTTAATAAAAATCAAAAGGAGATTCAAATGGCAACGTTACTAAATAAGATTGTATTTATTGGCGGAAAAGGGGGAGTGGGTAAATCTACATCTGCAGCAGCACTTGCATGGGAAGCTGCAAGATTAAACAAGAAAACTTTGCTCATTTCTACAGACCCTGCTCATAATCTAGGAGATATTTTCAAACGGGAAATTGGCGGGCAAATAACCCAAATCACTAGATTATTATCTGCTATCGAAATTGATCCTGAAAAAGAAACGAACAACTATATAATGGGTGTAAAGGAAAATATTAAAAAGATGATGCATGCTGGGATGATTGAAGAAGTGAATCGGCAATTAGATACAGCTAAAGCTTCTCCTGGTGCAGATGAATCAGCGTTATTTAACAAACTTATTTCTATAATTATTGATGAACAGGATCATTATGATCATTTAATAGTTGACACAGCACCTACTGGTCATACCATACGACTTCTTACCCTTCCTGAACTTATGGGCATTTGGATAGATGGATTATTACAGCGAAGGAGGAAAACAAATCAGAATTATAGTCAGCTTTTAAATGATGGCGATCCTGTCGAAGATCCAATATATGATGTACTTAGCCAACGACAGAAGCGTTTTTCTAAGGCTAGAGAACTGCTTTTAGATCAAGCTAATACAAGCTTTATATTTGTTCTCAACCCGGAGCGGCTACCGATTGTGGAAACAAAGAAAGCAATTCAATTACTTGAAAAATATCATTTACATGTGAAAACATTAATCATAAATAAATTGTTACCAGAGCAAGCTGATGGTGAATTTTTGATACAACGTAAGGAATATGAGCAAAAGTATGTACATCAGATCGAATGTACATTTCCTAGCCAGGAAAAGATCTATGTTCCGTTATTTTCTCATGATATTATAGATATACAGCAACTAGAATTATTTGGTTCATACTATCAAAAGCACGATTTACTATTTAGCTAGCAATGGTAATACATGTGTAGAAGGGGAGAAGCGACTAATGATGAAGGGTTTTGTACATGAAGATGAAAAACTGTTAATACGTGAAATGAGTGTCCCAGTCCCAAAAGGCACTGAGGTAGTAGTTTCTTTAAAAACAGCAGGATTAAACCGCCGTGATTTGTATATTCCTAACCGAAGAAAAGGAAAGAAAGAGCCTTTAATATTAGGATCAGATGGAGCAGGTATAGTTGAGCAGGTAGGTGATGAAGTAGACCATTTTCAACCAGGTGATGAGGTTATTATCAATCCTGCATTACGATGGGAGGCTAATAGTGACGCTCCACCTCAGGGATTTGACATTTTAGGTATGCCTGATCATGGTACGTTCGCTGAAAAGATTGCCATAGACGCAGCGCAATTAGAAGACAAGCCACAACATCTTTCCTGGGAAGAAGCCGGCGTTTTAGCGCTTTCTGGATTAACAGGATATCGCGCATTAGTCACAAAGGGACAAATAAAGAAAGGCGAAACTATATTTATTACGGGGGCTGGTAGTGGCGTATCAACATTTATTATTTCCTTTGCAAAGAATATGGGAGCAAAGGTTATTGTAACGTCTCGAAGTGAAAAGAAATTACAGCAGGCAAAAGCATTGGGAGCAGATATTACGCTCAGTAATGATGTTAATTGGACGGAGGCTTTAGCCGATGAAACGGTTGACCTTGTTATAGATAGTGTTGGACGGGCAACCTTTCAACGTTCATTAGAAGTATTAAGAAAAGGAGGGAGAATGGTAGTTTTTGGAGCAACTACAGAAGACATGATTCATCTGAATTTGCGGGAATTCTTTTATGGTCAATATCAATTACTAGGTTCGACGATGGGGAGTAGAGAGGAGCTTCGTGCTATGCTTAATCATATTGTGCAATATAATGTACACCCAATCGTAGATAGCACGTTCTCATTGTCAAATATTCAAAAGGCGTTTGATCATTTAGAGGAAAACAAGCAGTTTGGTAAAATAGCGATTAACCTTACGTAAATAGGGAATAAATCGTAACTATTAAAAAACAGGCTTGCAATATGCTGCGAGCCTGTTTTTTAATAGTCTAGGAAATGAAGGAATTTATAAATTTAGCCCATGTGGATAAATGGGTGTGTTGAGCACGTCTAGCTCCAGCGCCAGAAACGAGGCGGCTTTACGAATTACCGCCCTAATCTAAGTCATCATCGTCTCGCAAGCACACCGTGATTTCTTTATATCTGTTGACTCGCCCAAGTCGCTACGTTTCTATTCGAGCGCTTGCGCTTTTGTTCTAAGTTAAGAAAGTATAAAATCAGTGCAATGACTGCGTTAAGCCAAGTAGTTATTTTGAAATGTTTGATGTATATTGGCAATGCTCCGACTAATTACTTCGCTTTCCGCGGGCACGGCCTTAACTAACTTTGCAAAGAAGAACACGTTGCAAAGTGGATTTTCGGCTCGCGCAATTCCTGCAGGAGTCTACGTAATTAGTATCCGCTATGAGAAGGTGCAACAATTCTTGTCATAAGTAATAGGTTGACTTTTTTTACAATGGGTAAAGTG
>NZ_BAAACY010000024.1:0-6866 GCF_039521925.1 Virgibacillus salarius
AGCCGGAGTGGTGGTCAAGCAGTAGTTATTATTCCATAATAGCTACTAGAGGAAGCGTAAATCTGAGCATTTAGTGATAAGGACTGAGCGAATTTTGCTCCGTTTTTTTAGAAAGATAAGAAAGTATAAAAATTTGGCTATACCATAGTGTTTCTTATGTATAGCAAAATTTGTCGAACGATTACCTCTTTTTATTTGTTGAAAATGTGTTAATATAGTGATTAATAAAATATTATGTTGAAGCTTGACGAAAGTTGTTTACAGTCAAGTGATAATAAGCCTTGTTTTTCTTTGTTGGAAAGGAGTTTAAAATTAATGTCCTTACCTACTATGTTTATTTCGGGTAAAGATGAGCTATCATTGGAGCAGTTAAAGGAATTTCTATCACGGGATCATAATGATGAAACAGTGATACAATTAATCCGAAAATACTGCTTACAATCATCATCGCGAGATATTCAGAAAAAAGGCATGGAATTTTTATATATGAATGGCTTCTTTGGAGAATTGCAACAATTGATTGAGAAGAATCTGAAATCCACCTATACTTCCAACAGACAATGGGCATCTATTTATCAGTTAATGATAGATAGAAGAATAAAGAGAACTCCTCCACATGAATTGCTACAGAGAATTAAACGAATGCCAACAATAAACGACCCCGAAACAGAATGCCTAATAGAATTTGTTAAGGTAACTTTATATTATGATCTAAATCAACTGGGAAAATTGGGTAATTTTTTAGAAATCCAACAACAATTATTTGCTAGAATCGATGACAGACTTCTTGTTTCCTTTTTCAATATAAGACTCAATCATATTTTAATGATTTATTATATGTCGAGAAATGAACTTATTATGGCGAGGAAATGTGCCTATAGAGTACTTAATCTTTCACAAAACCCTTCAACAAAAGCAGGCGTTCATATAAAACTTGGGTTCTCCTATACATTTGATACGTACTTTCAAGCAATGCATCATTTAGAAGAGGCTACTGCTTTAGCTGAAAAATATGAGCTAAAAGATGTCTTGCATCTAATTCGAAATAACAATATTCCTTTTATAGCTGCACATTTTAAAAAGGTGGAAGGTATAACCACCGTAGATAAAAGTGAACAGGCACATATTGAAATTGCAAAAGGGAATAAAGACAAAGCGATTGAGATATTAAGTAATATCCCATTAAATAGCCCTTTTAGACTATATTACATGGGAAAAGCAAAACATGATAAACGACTGTTGTTGCAATCTCATAAGGATTTTATTGAGAAGCGCAGTGATTATTTCTTTAGTAGGTTACCTCTCAATATATTGAAGACAATGTGAAAAAATATTCCGAGAGTGGTGAAGAAGAATTAATTAAATGAAAACTAAATAGGTGATTAACGATTCAACTTTTTCTAACCTTAAATTCCTTAGGAGGTAATAAAATGAAAAAGGTAAAATCTTTTCTTTGTATGGCTGTATTGGTGATGATGATTTCTTTAGTTCCTGGTAATATTTCTGCTGATTCCGGTGTGTCTATACAAGCCGACCCTGATCTTGGACCGTTAGACTAAAAGTAAAGAGAATTTACGTAGTCTATTAGGAAAAGAATCAAGACCAAGAAAAAAATACAGTATTACTGGTAGGAAGCGTGACAAGGAGCACTAATGCAAGATGAAAAGGTTGAATCGTTTTTTATATATTTTTACTACTTATTACTTCGCAAGAAATTGATATGTTCATATTCAGGGAACGTTCTGCTACTTTCCTCATTAAAAAATGCATGTCCTTCTTTCCTTAAAGATGTTTTTTTAATCATAAACACTCCTACTCGATAATAAACTTATACAAACCAATCATTCCGAAATGTCTGAGGTGAGAGCATGTGTGGCTTTATTTCTGGTTACACACATAAATTAGCTAATTTGTATATATAAATAACAGAATATTAAGTAAAATACAATAATGGATGTAGACACGTAAAAACAAGTATACATAGCGACTTATTTTATGATTTCAACATATATGCAGGCCACTAATGGAACACCTTGTCTCAATACCACCTCGGAAATATACAACTCAGGGAGGCGAACGGTGTGCACGATTACATCAAAGAAAGGACTATCAGGATAGGAAATTACGTCGTGGAGACAAAGAAAACTGTCCGAGTGATAGCGAAAGAATTTGGTGTTTCTAAAAGCACAGTCCATAAAGACTTAACAGAACGATTACCAGAGATTAATCCAGAATTGGCAAACAGGGTAAAGAAGGTTCTTGAACATCATAAGGCTATCCGTCATTTGCGTGGAGGAGAAGCAACGAGAAAAAAATATAAAATCGAGCCTAAACATACAGAGGAGGCAAAGCCAGTAGGATAAGTGGTTATAACAAAATTAGTGAAAATTAAAGAGGCTGAGACAAAAGAATGAATAAACAGTTAAAAACGAACGATTATTAGTTTAGGTTTAATATCGTTCGTTTTTTGATTAGGATCATTCATTTAGCATCTGAAATATGCAAGACTCCCGCGGGAACAGCACGAGTCCGAAGATCCACTTGGTAACGTATTTTTCTTTACTAAGTTAGCTGATGCTGTGCCCACGGAAAGAGCGTATATTTTAATGGTGCGGCGAAGATACTCCTATTGATAACATGGTTATTCGTATTTTGAGTAAAGAAGTTGTTAGTTACCCCCGGGCCTCTTTAGGATGTGATTAGACCGTATTCGTTAATGATATTATTTAAACATTTACCCCTGTCGAATTTCCTAGACAAAATTTAAATAAAATGCAGTTAATTGTAGAGTTTTGTGGTAAAATATTATATTAGTAGCAGTATGGATAAAAAAGAGATAGTAATCTAAGTAGGAGGATCTGAACCCATGTTTTCTAGGGATATTGGAATTGATCTTGGTACAGCCAATGTATTAATTCATGTTAAAGGAAAAGGAATAGTTTTGAATGAGCCATCCGTTGTGGCGATGGACCGACACACAGGAAAAGTGCTAGAGGTTGGTGAGGCTGCAAGAAAAATGGTTGGACGTACACCAGGGAACATAGAAGCAATTCGTCCATTAAAGGATGGAGTTATTGCTGATTTTGATGTTACAGAAGCTATGCTGAAGCATTTTATCAATAAAATAAACGTAAAAGGAGTTTTGTCTAAGCCGCGTATACTTATCTGTTGTCCAACCAACATCACGAAGGTTGAGCAAAAGGCTATTAAAGAAGCAGCGGAAAAATCAGGTGGTAAAAAAGTTTACCTAGAAGAAGAGCCAAAGGTAGCAGCAATTGGTGCTGGTATGGAAATCTTCCAGCCGAGTGGAAATATGGTTGTTGATATAGGTGGAGGTACGACAGATGTAGCCGTTTTATCAATGGGCGATATTGTGACATCTGAGTCCATTAAAATGGCCGGTGATAAATTTGATATCGAAATTTTACAATACATAAAGAAAAAGTACAAACTATTAATTGGTGAAAGAACTGCAGAAGAGATAAAAATAAATGTGGCAACGGTATTCAAGGGTGGAAGAAATGAAGAAATGGAAATCCGAGGTCGTGATATGGTATCAGGATTACCACGTACTATTTCCGTTAATTCTACTGAAATTGAAGCAGCATTACGTGAATCCGTATTCCTAATCGTACAGGCTGCAAAATCTGTACTAGAACGTACGCCACCAGAATTATCTGCTGATATTATTGACCGAGGGGTCATTCTAACAGGTGGCGGAGCATTAATTCACGGTATTGATGAGTTACTTGCAGAAGAGCTTAAGGTGCCTGTTTTCATTGCAGAGGAGCCAATGAGCTGTGTAGCAAAAGGTACAGGAATGATGCTGGAAAATATTGATAAGATTGAACGCAAAAAAGTTATCTAACGGAATGAAGACCTGTTAAAAATCAGATCGAGGAGGGGACGTCTTGTTAAGAGGCTTTTATACAGCTGCAAGCGGGATGATTGCTCAGCAACGTCAACAGGAAGCTTTTTCTAACAATATTTCCAATGCCAATACTCCAGGATATAAAGCCGATCAGACAAGCTTGCGAGCATTTCCGGAAATGTTATTGAATCAAATGGGTGGAAAAGAAGTTCCCACAAGTACATCGATGCATGTACCTATACAACAGCCAATTGGCTCATTAAATACAGGGGTGTATGTTCAGGAAACCATTCCAAACTTTACCCAGGGTGATATGAGAGAAACTGGTATTGCCACGGACCTTGCAATCGTTAATGGTGAATTACCTGATGAGGCCGGAAGTTTATTTTTTACTGTTCAAGACACTGATGGAGAAATTCGTTACACTAGAAATGGAAATTTTACGGTTGATGGACAAGGGTATTTAGTAACAAATCAAGGCTTCTACGTGCTTGATCAGTCAGGAGAGCCGATTTATACAAATGGAATGGAGTTTAGCGTAACACCAGACGGCTTGCTGCAAACTCCCGAGCAGTCTGTTAATTTGGGAGTAGCGTATGCAACAGATGCTAATGGGTTAACGAAAGAAGGAAATGAGTTATATGCAGGAGACGCTGCAGATTTACCCCCAGGCGTAACATTTTCAATCAAACAAGGATTTCTTGAAAGGTCAAATGTAGATTCACTTCAATCTATGACGCAAATGATGGAGTCTTATCGATTGTTTGAGACGAATCAACGAGTATTGAAAGCTTATGATGAGAGTATGGGGAAGGCAGTAAGCGAAATTGCGCGTCTAGTCTAGGGGGAATAAGGTATGTCCAGAACGATGATACAAGCAGCAGTCACAATGAATCAACTGCAAAATAAACTGGATCTAATCGGAAATAATATGGCGAATAGTCAAACAACTGGCTTTAAAAGCAGACAAGCCGATTTTTCTTCTTTATTATTTCAGCAAATGAATAACATGACAGACCCTGCAAATGCAGAAGGTAGACTAACACCGGATGGACTACGTATTGGAGCAGGTGCAAAACTCGGTTCAACAAATATAAATCTCTCACAAGGTACGCTCACTGAAACAGAACGAGCATTAGATACGGCGCTTTTGGGTGAAAATCATTTTTACCAAGTACAAGTAGTCGAAAATGGTGTAACAGAAACGCGTTATACCCGTGATGGAGCGTTTTACTTAAGTCCTATGAACAATGATCAAGAAGTTATGTTAACCAACAGTGATGGCAGTCCAATACTTGGAGTAAATGGACCTATTCTAATAGAAGAAGGCTTTGATGATATTGCTATTCAGCCAAATGGTCAGATTGAGGTAAGAAGAGGAAACCAAACGGAGGTTGTTGGTCGACTTGCAATTGTTGAAGCCGTTCGACCTCGATTATTAGAGGCTACGGGGAATAATGAGTTTAAATTACCAAACTTAAATGAGCTTGGTTTTAATTTCGGTGAAATCATCCAAAATGTAGGTGACAATGAGTCTTTATTAAAAAGTGGAGCATTAGAAATGTCTAATGTAGATATATCAAAAGAAATGTCAGATTTAATCATGACACAACGTTCATATCAATTTAATGCAAGAACCATATCTATGAGTGATCAAATGTCAGGCTTAGTAAATCAATTACGCTAATGTATTAACTTGCTCATAAGAATTAAAATGTTATGCCTATGTATTTTTAAAGGAATAAGGAGAAACAAATCATGTCTATAAATCAAGAGGATCGAGCAATGTCGGAAAAAAAACCTAAGAGGCCTTCTAAATTTCAGCGATTTTTAAATCGGATGAAAGAGAAAAAGGATCGTCCTGTTGAAGCGGAAGGAAAAACGAGAAAATCTCAAAAACAGAAGCAAAAGCAGGAGAGAAAAATGGGAAAAAGACCAAGGTTGCGGATTTTCCCCATTTGGTTACGGATCATTGTCGTTCTTCTTTTTTGTGCTATTGCATTAGTGGCAGGATTAATGATTGGATACGGTGTAATAGGCGATGGCACTCCGGTAGATGTATTAAAGAAAGAGACTTGGCAGCATATTATTGATATAGTAACTAAAACAGAATAAAATGAAAGCATCTAGTCGAATATCAAAGAAGATTAGATGCTCTTTTTTATCCCGCATATAATCGGCAGTAAGCCCCTCACTTCAAGTAATGAAGAAAAACCAATATGGGGAAGTGATGGATCAACTGCAGGTAAATGTCCGATTGGTTCAAAGACCTTTAGGTCATACCCTTGTGGTACTACCAATCCGTGGGGAGGAAACAAAACCCTGGTTGAGTTTTCCTTAGTATATGAGAACACAGTTGATTTCCAAAACAGACGGTTGTTTTCACCGTAAATGTTTTTCTCCGGCAAATACAATGGCAGCATTGCAATGGACAGAAAATGTTTAACAATAAAATAAAAAAAGGAGAGATCTTATGAATATTGAACAAATTAAAGAAACGATCCCACACCGTTATCCTTTCCTATTAGTAGATCGGGTTACGGAAATAGAAGAGGGAAAAAGGGTATCTGGGATAAAAAATGTATCTGCTAATGAACCGTTTTTTCAAGGGCATTTTCCGGATTACGCAGTAATGCCTGGTGTTTTAATACTTGAAGCACTTGCTCAAGTTGGAGCAATTGCAATGCTCGGTTTAGAAGAAAATAAAGGGAAGATAGGATTTTTAGCTGGCGTTGACAAGTGTCGCTTTAAAAGACAGGTGAAACCAGGTGATCAATTGCATATGGATGTAGAGATAGTGCGATTAAAAGGTCCAATTGGTAAAGGAAAAGCTATTGCTAAAGTGGATGGAGAAGTTGCCTGTGAAGCTGAGATTATGTTCGCTATAAAATAGTCTTCTTTTTTATAAGTTAAGAAAGTATAAATTCAGTGCAATGACTGCGTTAAGCCAAGTAGTTATTTTGAAATGTTTGATGTATATTGGCAATGCTCCGAC
>NZ_BAAACY010000025.1:0-40042 GCF_039521925.1 Virgibacillus salarius
TATCTGTAAAGTTGTGTTCAAAAAACATCTTTTGAATTGGAATTAGCGGTGCTTCTCCAATCACTTCTTCCTGATTTACAGAAGATGCATGGACAGATACCTTCGCAATCAATTTTCTAATCGTGCTAGATTGAAAAATATCTTTAACATCTAGTAGATAATGATGCTTTTGTAATTTTGATATAATTCGAATAGCATTGATAGAATCTCCACCTAATTCGAAGAAATTATCATGGACACCAATTTTTTCTATTCCTAATACATCAGACCATATCCTTACAAATATTTCTTCCGCTTCCGTTTGCGGTGCTACATATTCACTTTCAATATGCAAATTTAGTTCACGTAATGCCTTTCTATCTACTTTTCCATTTCTTGTTAAAGGCATACGCTCTATCTGAAACAGATAGGATGGTATCATGTAATATGGCAGTAGCTCTTCTAAATAATCTCGTATATCTTGCGTGTCAAGCTGACTTCTACCAACATAATAACCGACAAGTGATTTCTGATTTTCTTCACCTTCTTTAACCAATACGACTACTTCGTTAATCTCTGGATGACTAATTAAATTATTTTCAATTTCACCAATTTCAATACGATAACCTCTAATTTTTACTTGATTATCCTTTCTACCATAAAATTCAATAATGCCGTCATTTCGCCAACGGGCAATATCCCCAGTTTTGTACATTCTTTCATTTGATCGAAAAGGAGATTTGACGAATTTTTTAGAAGTTAAGTCCGGTCTATTTAAATAACCACGAGCTACACCTTCACCAGCAATCCATAAATCACCTGGTATACCGATTGGTACAGGCTTAAGATCCCCATCTAATATATATACACTCGTATTTTGAATAGGGCATCCGATAGGAAGAGACTTTTCTTTTCTACTTTTTCTTATATATCTATATTCAATACATCCCACTGTTGCTTCTGTTGGACCATATTCATTAATAATTTCTACCTTTCCATTAAACTTTTGAAAAATACGATCAGCCAATTGATAGGATAATTCTTCACCACCAACCACAAATGCTGTAATACCAATGTGGTCTATATCTAGATCGTTAATTACACTTAAGTGTGCAGGCGTTAATTTCATTATATCTAGCTCATCTTCTACTATCTTCGTAAATGCATATGGATCATCGTGATGATAAACGTGAACCTTATTACCTGATAATAAAGGAACGTAGATCGATGTGATGGTTAAATCGAATGAAATGGACGTAAACAATGGAAAGTCTCCAGCACCATTTGTAAGATATTTTTGTTGACAATAGCTTATATAATTAATTAAAGAGTTATGTTCAATCATTACCCCCTTAGGGTTTCCGGTAGTTCCAGATGTATAAATTACATATGCTAAGTTATTCGGAGTAACGGTAATTTCCAAGTTATCTTTACTATTACTATCAAAACTCCAATTAGGCAAATCCATGAAGTCAACAGTTGTATGGATTTCTTCCATCAGATGGTCAGTAGAAATAATAGTTACTGGATTAGAATTCTTCAACATGTATTCTTTTCTACTTTTTGGAAGGGTTATATCTATAGGTAAGTAAGCTCCTCCTGCTTTTAAAACACCTAAAATAGCAATAATTAGCTCAATAGAAGGTGGGAGCATAATTGCAACAATTGATTCGGCTTTTACACCATTGTTTCGTAAAAATCTAGCTAGTTGATTAGCATTTTCATTCAATTCTTGATAGGTTAATGAATTGTTTTTATATTGTACTGCAATGTTAAAAGGATTTTTTTTGACTTGATTTTCAAATAGCTCCGGCACTGTTTTATCTTTTGGAAAATGTGTCTGTGTATGATTAAATCCATATAGTAACTGATACTCTTCCCTTTCAGATAAAAGAGATATGTCCTGTACACATTGATCTAAATTATTTGCAATACTATTAAGAACTCTAATATATCGTTCGCCGAATAATCTGATAGATTTTTCATCATAAAGCTGTGCATTATAATAAAAGCTTATAGAATATTCTTTGGAGTCTATTTTATTAATACATATAGAGAGTTGGTTTGTATCGGAATTGATTATATAGTCAATAGACTCTTGTCCATGCAAAGCATCCATACTGATACTAATCGGAGTTATATCCATTACACTGATACCGCTTTGCATTTTTTTTAGTAGCATTTCTAGATCCGTATACTGATTGTCATATGCTTGAAATAACCTTTCCTGTGTATCTTTAAGTAGTTGCTTATTAGAAGATTCATTTGCAACACAGTTAACCAGTGGCAACATCCTATTTTTTATAGATTTACTATCTTTTACTTCTCCTATATATGTTGGAATCCCAATTATGCTTTCTTCATTGCCATTATATTTAAATAATTGAATATTCAGCCCTGTCAGCATAACTAGATACAGCAGTAAATCATTTTCGTTAGTGATACCATTTATTTTGTTGATTAATGCTTTGTCCATTGTAATGGTATGTTCGTTTTTTTGATAGTTGGCTTTTGAAAAATAATCATGTGGAATTGTCCCTGGTTCGATATCCAATAGGTTTAGGCTCTTCCAATATTCATTTGATCTTGCTAATCGTTCATTCACGTGTACAGCATCATCACTTTTTAGCATACAGCTCACATCCTTCCACTTATCCATATTCGAACTAAACAGACGAGTACGAATATGGATAGATCATTTTGTATCTTGCTAAAATGTAAATGTCGTACTTCTTAGTTTTTTTACTTCATTATCTATTTCTTCGATGTTTCTCTTCTCCTCATGATTCAATACATTGATGTGTTCTATCTTACTTTTTCCACTATTCAACACCGCTTCAAGGATTACTTTGAAATCTTTGATTGCTCTTTCCATGAATTCTTTTTTAAACAGTGCAATAGAATATTCAAAACTCATTTGAATAGTATTGCTTATCTCTAGGACTTTTAATGATATATCAAATTTAGAGATCGTGTTGCTTATCGCTTTTTGCTTTATCTGGAGGTGATCCAAGTCAATTCTATCTGTACTAATATCAATATTAGTCATGTCAAACAGCACATCGAACAAAGGATTTCGACCAGGATTTCGTTTTACATCGATTTCTTTTATTAACTCTTCAAGCTGATAGTTCTGATTGTCATAAGCTTGCAATGAGTTTTCTTTCACTTCCTTCAAAAATTCACTAAATGTTTTATGCTTATTTGGTCGATGTCGCATCGCTAACGTATTAACGAACACCCCCATGATATTTTGAAGATCGGCATGTGGCCTTCCGGCAATCGGTACCCCGACAACAATGTCTTCTTGACCACTATATCTCGCTAGTTGAATGGTAAAGGTAGACAATAAAACCATATGCATCGTTACATCTTCTTGTTTCGCTAGTTCCTGTAGCTGTTTCGTTGTTGCTCCGTCTATCGTGAACGAAATGCTATCTCCTTCGAATCGTTGAAACGCTGGACGTTCAAAATCATATGGCAATTGAAGGACTGGCACCTCATCCTGGAATTGTTCCTTCCAATATCGTGCTTGCTTCTTCATTTGTCCAGATTGTAAATAGTGTTGTTCCCATTCCGCATAATCCTTGTATTGAATACGGAGTGGGGCCAATTTGTCGCCATTATAGAGCTTCGCGAATTCCTGAACCAGGATACTCATTGAGACACCATCTGAGATAATATGATGCATATCAATAAGTAGGTAATCAGTTCCTTGACTTTTCATGATTTCCGCTCGGAATAACGGTGCCTCCTCTAAGGAAAACGGGCGTATAAAATTCTGGACCAGTACCGTCTTATCCGTTTCATCCACTGTCCTAACCGGAAGATGGAAATCCAAATGGGACATAATCTTCTGAGTTATCTCGCCTTCCACCATTTTGTAAGAGGTACGTAGTACCTCATGCCTTTCGATTAATTGCCTAAACGTTGCTTCCATACGTTCCCTGTTGACGTCTCCTTCTAATTCAAAAATAGCGGGCATGTTATAAGCCGTACTTTCTTGATCCAATTGCTGTACCGTGTACATCCGTTTTTGGGCAGAAGATGTCTGATAGTATTCCTTTTCTTCACATGGCTCTATCTGTTCATATGGGTTGATCAGCCCTTCCGTTTCAATGTAGTTACTTAACTCTTGAATTGTCGGTCTATTAAAGATTTCTTTTAATGGAACGGAAATCTCTAACGCTTTGTGTATCTCCCCCATAACCATCGTTGCTTTTAACGAATGACCACCTAAATCAAAGAAATTGTCATGGATACCTATCGCATCCACTCCTAGGACATGTTGCCAAATGATTACCAGCTTCTTCTGTGTAGTAGTTTGCGGTGCTTCATATGCATTCGTAATGTACTGCATTTCGGGCTTCGGTAACGCCTTCCGGTTTACCTTTCCATTATGCGTTAATGGAATCGTCTGCAGTTCCATGTAGTATGCAGGAACCATATAATCTGGTAAGCCTTCCTTGACATATGTTCTCACTTCTGCTTTATCCACGAAATCCTTCGCCACGATATAAGCACATAGGTATTTTTGATTCATTTCATCTTCTCTTGCCACCACGACAGCTTCCTTAATGGCAGGGTGACTAATCAGTCGACTCTCAATCTCTCCAAGTTCGATTCGATAGCCTCGAACCTTGACTTGGTTGTCCATTCTTCCTAAATACTCCAATTCTCCATTGGGAAGCCATCTCGCTAAATCCCCAGTTTTATATAAGCGTTCCCCCGGTTTAAATGGATGGTCAATAAATCGTTCCTTCGTTAATGCCTCGCGATTAAAGTATCCTCGTGCTACACCATCTCCACCGATACAAAGCTCACCATGCACTCCTATTGGCACTAACTTCCTATTTGAATCCATAAGATACAGCTCGGTGTTTTGAATTGGTTTTCCGATTGTAATACGGTCAGTTGATTCCAGCTTCTTAACAGTTGACCAGATAGTTGTTTCCGTTGGCCCATACATGTTAAATACGGTAAAAGGATATCCCTGCAACTCCTTCCATAATGATTTCGGAAGTTCTTCACCGCCTACAAGAAGTGCTTTTATTCTCGTTAGTGCGTCCGTAAAGGAATCATTCTCCAGCAACATCTTGACCCGCGTCGGCGTACTCTGCATGACATCAACCTGATGTTTCGTCATTACCGTCGCTAGCTTTTCGCCTTCTCTCGTCTCTTCCTCCTTGGCCATCACAACCGTTAATCCTTGTGTTAGCGGTACAAACGTTTCTAAACCAAAGATATCGAAAGATACCGTGGTTAAACAGAGAATCCGTTCATAGCTTCCTAGATTGGTTTCGCGCATAACACCATAGATGAAGTTAGTCACCTGTTGATGCTCAACCATCACTCCTTTTGGAGTTCCGGTGGAACCAGATGTATAAATTACATACGCCAATTGATGACAGTCGATAGCAAGATCTAGATTTGTGGATAGACCTTGATAGAAACCTTCCACCGTAATATCGATAGCCTGTACAGCTAGAGAAAGCGAACGAGCTTGACCACTTGATGTGACAACTAAGGACACCTTTGCGTCGGATAGAATCGTTTGGATACGATCGGTTGGATGGGTTGGGTCGATTGGCAGATATGCTCCTCCTGCCTTTAGTATTCCCATGATTCCAATGATCATATCGATGGACCGATCCATGATGAGACCAACGATGGCTTCATTCTGAACTCCTTGTTGCCGTAAAACTCTTGCCAGTTGGTTCGCCTTTTTATTTAATTCCTGATAAGTTACCTTCTGGTCCGCACATACAACCGCAATATGATGAGGATTCTTCTCAGCCTGCTCCTCAAATAATGTATGAACTGATTTATCTTTCGGATAATCCGCGTTTGTTTGGTTAAACTCCTGCAGGAGCTGATGTTGTTCATATTCCGTTAGAATGTTAATCTCAGATAATATCGTCGTTGGTTGCGTGCAGACTTTAGTTAGAATTTCTTTGTAATGTGATGCCATTCTATCAATAGTTTCTTTTTTAAATAATTTAGTACAATACTCCATGGTATATTTAAGCATCGTTTCATTATCATAGACAGTTAACGTTAAATCGAATTTTGAGATATTGCTTTCTACATGAATAGGCGTTAATACAAAGTCTTCTGAAATGAACTCTTTATCAAATCCTGCATAATTCATGCTAAACATGACATCAAAGATTGAATGTCTACTAGTATCCCTTTCCACCTGCACCTTTTTAATTAATTCTTCAAACTGATAACTTTGATTCTCATAGCTTTGAAGCGCATTTTGCTTTACTGCATTTAAGAATTGTTCAAAGCTTATATTTCCAGAAGCCCTATTTCTTAATGCTAACGTATTGACAAACATTCCTATCATGTTCTCTAAATCATCATGTGGTCTTCCTGCTATTGGAGTACCAATGACAATGTCATCCTGTCCACTATACTTAGCTAATAAAAGATGAAATGCAGCTAGTAGAACCATATTCATCGTACTACCTGTATCTTTAGCCATCTTCCGAACAGCTAGAGCTAGCTTTTTATCCATGTAATATGTTAGGGTTTCCCCCTCAAAACTTTGAATAGGTGGTCTTTCAAAATCGTATGGTAGATTTAATATTGGAATTTCACCATTAAATTGTTCTAGCCAGTAATCCTCTTGCCGCTTCATCTCTATGGAGTCCCAGAATTTATTCTGCCAAACTGCAAAGTCCTTATACTGTAATTTTAGAGAATTCAACCGTTCTCCATTATATAGTGCCATAAATTCATTGATTAATATCTGAAGAGAAATTCCATCACTGATAATATGATGCATATCCGTCAATAAATAATTCTTATTATTACTCATTACTAGCTCTGCTCTAAACAGAGGAGCTTTACTTAAATTAAAGGTTTTTACAAAATCCTTTAATAAGTTGTTTACTACTGTTTCCGCAACAAATCTTCTTTCAAGTTTAAAATTAGCTTTTGGTAATACTTTTTGAACAATTTCACCTTCGACTGTATCAAAGAAAGTTCGTAATGAATCATGTCTAGATACTAACTGTTGAAGACTCTTTTGTATTTTTTCCGGGTCGATACTACCTTCTATTTCACAAATCAATGGCATGTTGTACAACGTGCCTGTTTCATATTGTTGTAGCATATACATCCTTTTTTGGGCAGAAGAGGCTTCATAAAAATCACTTTTCTCATATGGTTCAATTAATTCATACACACTTCTATTCCCATTTCCAATGTACGTACTAAGAAGATTAATGGTAGGACTCTCCAAAAACTCTCGTAATGATATTTCTACTTTAAACTGTTTATGAATTTTACTAATTAAAGCTGTCGCTTTTAATGAGTGTCCACCTAAATCAAAAAAGTTATCATGGATTCCGACTTTGTCTATGCCCAATACCTCCGACCAAATTGCTGCGAGGGTTTGTTCTATACTGGTTCGTGGTGCTACATAATCATTCGTGACAAGATGCTGTTCAGCTGGTTCTGGTAACGCATATTTATTCAGTTTTCCATTCCTCGTCAATGGCATCTTCTCTACTTGGACGAAATAAGTTGGAATCATATAATGCGGTAGCCCTTCCTTCATTCCATCGCGAATAGAAGCGATGTCGAGCTCCTGTTCCCCTACGAAATAGGCTACTAATAATTTTTCGCCTGCCTCATCTTTAACGAATACTGTGGCTTCTGATACCAGTGGTTGCTTTCGCAATTGATGCTCAATTTCGCCTAGCTCAACACGATAGCCTCGGATTTTCACTTGGTTATCGATTCGTCCTAAAAATTCAATTCTCCCATCTGGCAAGAATCGGGCAAGATCTCCAGTGCGATACATCCGCTCTCCTGGCTCAAAAGGATTATCAAGAAACTTCACTTCGGTTAATTCTGGATTATACAAATATCCTTGTGCTACTCCTGCCCCACTCACATACAGCTCTCCTTTTACTCCGATTGGGCAAAGGTTTTGTTGTGGGTCCAACATATAGGCTTTGACATTTGCTAATGGTTTTCCGATTACATTCATGACTCCATGCTCTATCATTTCTTGTCGATTGATTTCCGTTGCCACACAACCGATCGTGGTTTCGGTTGGTCCATAGTGATTCATAAAACAAATCTTATTTTCCGTATCCTTGGCAAAAAAATGTGTTAAATCGTTCCGATTTAATGATTCTCCACCTAGGATTAGTAAACGAAGTTTTCCTGTTTGCAGGAAGGTATCTAATTCATCGGATTGCATCATCACAGAAAACAGCGAAGGAGTCATTTTAACATACGTACAATGCTTCCCAATGAATGACACTAACTTGTTTGGATCCTTATAGGTGCTCTCAGAAGCAATGTGTAACGTAGTCCCGCTCAGTAATGCCGTATAAATGGTTGTATAGCCTAAATCAAACGCATAGGAGGATAATAAAGCTGTTTCATCTGTCGATGTTAGGTTAATTTTTTGGATCATCGCAACTGTGTAATTAATGACATTCGCATGACTCACCATGACACCTTTTGCTTTTCCAGTCGTTCCAGATGTATACATAACATAAGCTAGATCGCGAGATTCATGGTTTATATCCAGATTGGTAGAATCAGCTTGATAAGCGCTTGAGTCTGCAAGATTGACAATCATTCCTGCAAAAGCCGTTTTATTTGCATAGGATGAAGTCGTCACGAGTACGTCCAGCTTGGCATCTTCTATCATATAATTGATTCGATCGATTGGATGTGTTGAGTCGATAGGTAAATAGGCGCCGCCTGCCTTGAGAATGCCTATCATACCGACCATCATTTCTAGCGAACCATCGATCATCATACCGACAATCGCATTGGCTGTGATGCCATTTTGGCGTAAGGTCCTTGCGAGCTGATTCGCCTTTTCATTTAAGGCTTGATACGTTAACTGCTTGCCTTCGCATTCCACTGCGATATGGTGGGGATGTTTTTCTACTTGTTCCTCCCATAATTGAGATATTGTCTTATCCTTTGGATACGTTACCGATGTGTCGTTAAAGCCATGGAGAATCTCTTTCCGTTCCGTATCAGTTGTCATACTGATTTGGGATACAGCGATTTCCTGGTTTTGAATCACGGATTGAATGATTTCGATGAAATGGTTTTTAAGATTTATAACCGTTTCTGAATCATGTACATTTTTGTTATATGAAAAAGTTATTTTTGTATCTTCACTTGGTATAACTTTTATATTGAAATCATAATTCGTTTGTTCATACCCATGTATATCTTCAACAGTAAATCCTAATTCAGAAACAAAATCAAAGTTCACTAATGCTTCATCAATATAATAATTTTGGAAAGTTATTTTACTAGTAATTAGATCACTCTTTATATCAGTTAGCGATTGAATATCCGCTAGTGGATAATAATCATATTTACTAGACTCCAATGCCTTATTTTGGGTTTCCTTCAATAAGTCAATAAATATTTGTTTAGGATTACTTGTGATTCGGACAGGAATCATATTAATAAATAACCCTACCATTTCTTCTAAGCTTTCTATATCATAATTTCTTCCTGATACAACAGAACCAAAGACAACGTCATTTGTTTGATTGTATTGCTGCAGCAATATCCCCCAAACTACCTGTATAATCGTATTTAAGGTCGTTTTAGAGCTTTTAGCAATATTAGTTAACGCATTTGTTATGTCTTTATTTAGAACAAAATCCAAATCTTCTACCATGTATTCATAATGATGAGTTCGAATCGATGGTATTTTAACATTGGTTTCATACCCCTCTAGATATTGGTACCAATATTGCTTAGCATGATTACGATTTTGTTTTTGCAACCAATCAATGTAATGACCATATTGCTTTGGATTATCCATTTCTAAAATGTTGTTATTTTTTAACATAGAATAAATATCAAAAAAGTCCTTTAGTAATATCCATGTGCTCCATCCATCCATCAGAATATGATGAGAGCTCCAGATCACTTTATATTCTTTATTACCCTGTTTCAAAATGAATAGTCTCATAAGAACATCTTTACTTAGATTGAAACCTTGCTTTCGATCCTCAAGTATTATTTTTTCGATACGGTCATCTAACTGTTTATTATCCATACTCGATAGATCATGGAAGTACACCATTGGCTTTCTTTCTTTTAAAACGACTTGACGTGGTTTTTCCACATCTTTATAGGCTATAACCGTTCTTAAAATATCGTATTTATTAATGAGTATTTGAAAGCTTTTTTGAACAAGTTCCATATCTACTATGCCTTTAGCAGTAAAAATGGTTTGATCAAAATATGCAGATGACTCACTCTGTACTAATGAATGAAATAGCATACCTTCCTGCATTGGAGAAAGAGGGTATATGTTTGTAATTTGAGTTTTATTTGCTACCTCATATGCTTCTTTTAAATTTTTTAATTCATCTGTTGTCAAATCTTCATCGGAATAATCGGATACCGTATATTCCATCACGTCTTTCTCCAAACAATGGTGAATTATTTCGATTAGATTTCCCTTAAATCTTTCGAGAAATTTTCTTATTGTTTCTGTACGATACCTTAAGCTATTATAGGAAACAGAAAAACTTAATTTCTGATTAGTTATCATTCCATTTATGTCGATTTCATTTATTCTATCACTATTTGGACTCACGGTTTCCCCTGAATATAAAGAGGAAATTTCAAAGAGTTCATCATTTAATTGCTCGTCAAATTGTCCCAAATAATTGAAGCTAATTTCTGGTTCTCGATTATTCCAAGGCTTTGATGGTGAAAGATATTTTAAGATACCATAGCCTATCCCTTTATTAGGAACTTTTCTTAAGGATTCTTTTGTATGTTTGATTAAAGACGAGGTGGATTTGTCTTCCATTTTTAATAATAAAGGATATTGTGCTGTAAACCATCCTATCGTTCTATTTATGTTTATATTTCCTTCGAAAGCGTCTCTTCCATGACCTTCTAGATTAATAAGGATATTCTTCTCATTTGTCCATTGATAAATGGTACGAGTAAGAGCTGCTAATAGCAAATCATTTATTTCTGTATTATAGGCTTGGTTCGAACGCTTTAATAAATCTTCCGTATACGATTGATTTAATTCAACATGCACTTCTCTCGCATTTTTTTGCTTATTCTCAAATTCCTGAAATTCGAAATCAGTAGGAAGAGGTTTTATATGCTGTTGTTCCATTTTATTCCAATATGGAAGCTCCTGCTGAAAATATTCGAGTTTCTCTTGTAAAAAATCTGCCCACTCTTGATACGAATTGGATTTCGGTTGAAAGTCAACCTTTTTACCTTTTAGTAAAAGATTATACCCTTCGGTAAAGTCTTCTAAGAGAATTCTCCATGAAACCCCATCTATTACTAAATGATGGATAGCTATTAAAAGATAATCCCCTTCCTTTGTTTGAAATATACCTAACTTGACGAGAGGGCCATTTTCTAAATCGATACTACTTTGAAGTTCATTACACTTCAAAGAGATTAGTCCCTCATAGTGATCATACTTTCGTAAATCATGAACATCTATTGAGAAGAGGTTCGACTCTATATCTCTATTAATCTGCTTCACTTTGCCGTTATGTTTACGGTAGACCATTCGTAAGGCATCATGATGGCAAGTTATTTTATCAAAAATTTTCTCAATCCACTCTACTCGAAAACCGTCTCTACCATATAACATAATAGCTTGATTCCAATGATGAACATCTGTTATGTCCTTTTCAAAAAACATACGTTGAATAGGTGTTAGTAATACATCACCAGAGACCGTTTTTTGGTCCACTACCACTTGTTCTTCCGTCATCTTAAGACTAATTGCTTTCAAATTACTATTGTCAAATATGTCCTTCACTTCTAGTGTAAAACCAAATTTTTGCAATTTTGATATTAGTCTTATTGCCTTGATAGAGTCTCCACCAAGATCAAAAAAGTCTTCATGAATTCCTATTTTTTTAACTCCTAATATTTCACTACATACTTCCACTAATCGTTTTTCCTTCACGTTGGAAGGTGCAACATATTCTTGTATTGATAAATCCAGTGTATCAGGCTTAGGCAATATTTTTCTGTCCACTTTGCCGTTTGGTGTAAGCGGAATGCTTTCAACCTGAATAAAGTAAGTTGGCACCATATAATGAGGTAGTTCTTTTTTTAAGTTATTTCTTAGGGCAGCTATATCTATTGATTCTTCACCTAATAAATACGCGCATAGATATTTTCCTTGATTATCATTTTCCCATGCTAAGACTACAGATTGAAGAATAAATGGTTGTTCGGATAGCTTATTTTCAATTTCACCTAGCTCTATTCTAAATCCCCTAATTTTCACTTGATGATCTAGTCTTCCAATAAATTCAATTGATCCATCAGGGAGCCATTTTACTAGGTCTCCTGTTTTATACATTTTTGATTTAGTTTCAAAAAGATTCGCGACAAACTTTTCCTCAGTCAACTCAGACCGGTTTAGATAACCAATTGATAATCCTTCACCACTTATGTATAACTCTCCTGGTAATCCAATTGGTTGAAGTTGGCTGTCACGATTCGTAATATACACTCGTGTATTTGCTATGGGCTTCCCGATAACATTTGATTTGTCTTTCCCGCACAAAGTTGTCAATGCATCAACGGTTGTTTCTGTAGGGCCGTAACAATTATAAATATCATACCCAAGATCAATCACTTCATTTTTTAGAGTGTTTGGTAATGCTTCTCCACCAGAAATAAGCACATCAACACTTTCTAATTTAGGGTCACCTACAATAAATTCCTGTATAGTAGTCGGGACTAACTGAACAATGTTTATGTCATGTTTCTGGATAAATTGTCTAAATTTATATCTATTTGTCGATTCTTCATAAGTGGTAATGTATACCGTTCCTCCATTCAGCAAAGCCCCAAAAACCTCTTCAACGGAAACATCAAAAGAAATACTTGTATTATGCATGACGTGTCGACGTTCTCTCAAATTATAGGTTTCGCCAAACCAAGTGCATAGATTGATAACACTTTTGTGTTTTATCGGTACTCCTTTAGGGTTTCCTGTAGAACCGGACGTATAGATGATATATGCGAAATCTTCCATATGGCTGATTGTTTCTAAATTTGTTTTAGGTTTCATTTCTATGGAAGGATCATTTACATTTAGCTCTGGAATATTTACTTCTAACTCCTGTGTTATCGTATTCCGGATTAATAATACATCCACTTCTGCATCTTTTAGCATGAAGTTGATCCTTTCTTTTGGATAGGAAGGATCAATTGGTAAATACGTGCCACCGGATTTCAAAATTCCTAGTATTCCAATAATCATTTCAATTGATCTTTCGCCCATAATGGCAGCTACTGAATCTACTTTTACCCCTCTCTCTTGCAATAGCCATGCCATTTGATTAGATTTTTCATTCAATTCCTGATAGGTTAAGCTTTGCTGCTTATATACCACTGCTATTTTGTTAGGATTCTTTTGAGCTTCTTCTTCAAACATTACTTGTATAGTTTTATCAGCAGGATATTTCGTTTTAGTAAGGTTAAATTGTTTTAAGATCTGATGTTTTTCCTCACTAGTTATCATTTCAACGTCTTTGACTTCCTTAGCTAAATCTACCATCATCTCAGTTAAGATAATTAAAAATCTCTTCCCAAATTGATGAATCGTCTCGCTCGTAAAAAGGGTAGCATTATAGACAAATGATAACACTATTCCTTTACCCGTCTTTTCAATGCTAATTGTGATTTCATTGTTGTTAGAGTTATGTATGTATTGGATGTGTTCATCTAGATGAAGGGTATTCATAGTTAAGCTGATTGGAGTTAATTCCATCACACTATTACTGATATTCGAGTTTCTTAATAGATTTTCCAAGTTAATGTGGCTATGTTGATATGTTTCTATTAACTTATTCCGATTCTGCAAAATCAGGTTTTTAATGATTGCATTACTGTTAAAGTTAGTGAAGAAAGGTAACACTTTATTATTTATTCCACTACGATTTTCTTTATGAGAGACAAATATTGGAATTCCTATTATGTTTTTAGTTTTACCATTATATTTATAAAGCTCTATTTGCAAGCACGCCATAAAGATGGAAAATAGAGGAAAATCATTGTGCTTGGTAATTGCCAACGCTTTTTCCGTAATAGCATCATCTAAGGAAAATGAAATTTGAGACTTTTGATAGTTATTTACATGAACAAAATCCCGAGCAAAGTCTGCCTTCCATTCATCAGTAAGGTTCATCATTTCCCAGTATTTTTTTGATTGTTCTTCTTTTTCCATCAAACGGTCGAGATCACTAGACATTGAATACCCTCCGTTCTTCATCAAAGTTAATTGAGCTTAAGATTATAACCATTAGTTTAGGTAGACATAAGTGTATTTTTAAAAGGAGAATTCTTGATCTTTAAGCTCATTTAATAATTCATCTTCCTGTAAAATGGATTGCCTCTCCTCTTCGCTACGAATTTCAATATTTCCAAGTTGAATATTTACTTGTGTTGAAATGATCTCAATAATCCGCTGAAAATCCTCGGCTATTCTAGCAACGGTTTCTTTCTTAAATAGTTGAGAGGAATATTCAATACTCATTTCAATATGTTGCTTTTTTTCTAACGCAACTAAAGATAAATCCATTTTTGCTATATTATTAGTTAATAATTGGGGCTTAAGTGATAAATTGTTAATCTGGATAGCTTTACTCAAATCGAGATTGGTCATATCAAAAAGAACATCGAATAATGGATTTCTGCCTTTTATTCGTTTAATATTTAACTCATCAATTAATTCTTCAAGCGGATAATTTTGATTATCATATGCAAGTAAGGAGTTTTGTTTTACTTCCTTTAGAAATTCACTAAATGTCTTATCATTTGTTGGCTGATTCCGCATTGCTAACGTATTTACAAACACCCCCATGATATTCTGCAGATCCGCATGCGGCCTTCCTGCAATTGGTACTCCGACAACGATATCCTCTTGTCCACTATATTTGGCTAATAGAATGTTAAAGGCAGACAGTAAGATCATCTGAAGAGTCACATCTTCTTGCTTCACCAATACTTGTAACTTCTTTGTTGTTCCCTCCTTGATGGTAAATGCTAAGCTATCTCCTTCAAAGCTTTGAAAGGCTGGCCGTTCATAGTCATATAGCTGCTGGAGCATTGGCACCTTATCTTGAAATTGTTCTTGCCAATAACGAGCTTCCTCCTTCATATGATCATTTTTTAAATATTTATATTGCCATTCGGCATAATCTTTGTATTGAATGCGCAATGGTTCCATCGACTCACCGTTATACAATTTTTTAAATTCATTCATAAAAATTTCTACGGATACACCATCGGAAATAATATGATGCATATCAATTAGTAAATAATATGTTCTGTGAGCTTTTAAAATTTCCGCTCGGAATAACGGTGCTTCCTCTAAGACGAATGGACGAATCAATTTCTGAGATAAGCTAGTAATATCAGTTTCATCTACTGTCCGTACAGGAAGATGGAACGCTAGTGTTGGCTTAATTTTTTGGACAATCTCACCATCGACTGTTACAAAATAGGTACGTAGTACTTCATGTCTGGCTATTAATTGATGAAGCGTTTCTTCCATTTGTTCAATATCTATTTCTCCTTCTAGCATAAAGACGCCAGGCATATTATAAGCGGTACTTTCTTTTTCCAATTGTTGCACCGAATACATTCGTTTTTGAGCAGAGGATGTTTGATAGTATTCCTTTTCTACACATGGCTCTATTTGTTTGTATGGATTAGCAACCCCTTTGATATCAATGTAGTCGCTTAACTCTTGAATCGTTGGTCTGTTAAAAAGTTCTTTTAATGGAACTGACACCTCTAATACCTTATGTACCTCACTCATGACAGTTGTTGCTTTTAATGAATGGCCACCTAAGTCAAAGAAGCTATCATGGATACCAATGGATTCTACTCCCAACACATTTTGCCAAATAGAAGTCAGTATTTTCTGTGTTGGAGTTTTTGGGGCTTCATACGCCTCCGAAATAAGCCCCATTACATCTGGCTTAGGTAACGCCTTCCGGTTCACTTTACCATTATTGGTTAATGGAATCTTCATGAGCTCCATAAAGTAAGCAGGAATCATATAGTCTGGCAAGCTTTCCTTCAAATAAGCTTTTATTTCTGATTTATCCATAGAACACTTGGCCACGATATAGGCACATAAATATTTTTGATCTGGTTCACCTTCTTGTGCTACCACGACAGCTTCTTTAATGTCAGGGTGGCTGATCAGTCGATACTCTATCTCACCTAGCTCAATTCGATATCCTCTAATTTTAACTTGGTTATCCATTCTCCCTAAGTACTCCATCTCTCCACTTGGAAGCAATCTTACCAAATCACCTGAATGATATAATTTACTTTCCTCCACATAAGAATTGTCGACAAATTTTATACTCGTTAACTTTTCTTGATTTAGATATCCCCTTGCGACACCATCTCCAATGACACATAATTCTCCTGGAACACCAATTGGTTGGAGCCTTAAATTTTCATCCACAATAACTGTCATTAATGTATGAATAGCCTTACCTATATTGCTAATCCCACTTTGAAGATCTTCTTCCTTTAATTCTTTAAACGTCACGTGAACAGTTGTTTCCGTAATTCCGTACATATTGATTAGTTTTACTGTTTTATATTTCTCCATCCAGTCTTTCAACATTATTGGTTTAAGCGCTTCTCCCCCGAAAATAATATACCTTAACGATAATTGTGACCTCGTTTCTTCCATTTCAATTTTCATTAAGTTATAGAAAGCTGTTGGTGTTTGATTTAATACGGTAACTTTTTCATTTTCTAATAATGTCCGGAACCTAGTTGTATCCATGGCAACTTCATCAGAAACAATAATCAGCTTTCCTCCATATAGTAAGGCTCCAAAAATTTCCCAAACGGAAAAGTCAAACGACTGTGAATGAAATAAGGTCCAAACGTCCTTTTCTGAAAAATCAAATTGATAGTCATCGTTCTTCATCAACCTTACAACATTTTTATGTTCGATCATAACTCCTTTAGGATTACCGGTAGTGCCAGAAGTATAAATAATATAGGCAAGATCACTTGGGTAGTTTATATATTTTAAATTCCTAGCATCCCCTTCTTGGAAAATGCTCGTATCCGATAAATTAACAACTGAAACATCATCCATCCCTTCATACATATATGTATTTGTAACAACTAGTTTAGTCTGAGAATCTGTTAGCATATATTCTTTTCTTTCCTTAGGCAACTTAGGATCAATTGGTAAGTATGCTCCACCTGCTTTTAAAATTCCTAATATACCAATGATAAGTTCAATTGATTTATCAACCATAAGTGCTATGATTGAATCTGCTTGAACACCAAGATTTCGTAACTTCCTAGCCAGTTGATTAGCCTTCACATTCAAATCACGGTAAGTTAGTTCTTCCTTATTGTCTTTAACAGCAATATGATTCGGATATTTCTCTACTTGTTCTTCAAATAACTGATGGACAGTTTTTTCCTTTGGATACAACACATTTACATTATTAAAGTTGTTTAAAATTAAATCTCGCTCTTCTGGAGTGATAATGGGTATATCACTAATCTGATTATTAGTATTGTCTAATACGTTTTCAGTCAATCTGCTAAAGTGTTTAGCCATTCTTTTTATAGTTTGTTCACTATAAATGTCTGTATTGTATTCAATGTTAATTGCATATTCTTTTTCTTGATTAACCTCGAAAAACAAATCAACTTTTGAGCTTTTCGTCTTGATTTCATCACTTCTAATGTTAATACTGGGACTATTTAGTTCTCTAATCAGGTTATTTTGAAATGTATAGAGTACATCAAAGATAGGATTTCTGCTTTTATCTCTCCTAGTATCGAGCAGATCTACTAATTCTTCGAAAGGATAATCAGCATGGTCCGTTGCTTGAAGTACATTCGTTTTCACCTTATCCAGTACATCAACAAACGCTTCTTCTGTATCAATATAATTTCTAATAGGAATTGTATTGACGAACATCCCTATTAAGTTTGCTGTTTGTAAATCTTTTCTTCTATCTAATGTAGATCCAATTACAATATCTTGTTGTCCGGAATACTTCGCTAATAGAATATTAATACATGTAAAAAAGAACATGTACGGAGTAACATGGTTCACTCTACAGAAACTATCAATCTTCTCACTCAAATGATGGCTTAATATGAAGCTTACATTATCTCCATTAAATGTTTGTAAGTACGGTCTTGAATAGTCACTATGAATATCCAGAGTTGGAATACCATCAGCAAACACATTTTTCCAATACGTTTCTTGTTTCCTCTTATCAACATCTTTATTACCTTTTTCTTTTTGTAGGATATAATCCTTATATTGTAGCGTTAAATCATCTAGTTCCTGTCCACTATAATGAGTCATTAATTCATGTAAGAAAATTGCAGAGCTTGCACCATCAGCGATAATATGATGAGTATCTAATAACATCACATGGAAATTTGTCTTCACCTTAATTAGTTTTATCCTAATTAAGGGCAAGCTATTTAAATCGAATGGTTTTATAAAACACTCCCTCTCACGATTTATTAATTCGTATAGATCGACATCTTCCTCCAGAATAGAATATGGAATGGAAATGTGCATCTTATCGACTATTCTTTGTACGACTTCTCCATTGACCTCAGCGAAGTACGTGCGTAATGATTCATGCCTTTTTATGATGACATTAAGCGAATTTTCCAATTTTTCAACATCCAAATCCCCTTCTATTTTGACAACACTCGCAATATTGTAATTTAAACTATTCTCATCCACTTTATGTAGTGTATACATTCTTTTCTGTTCAGAAGAGATTGGATAAATTTTATTTGCATCATCTTTTCCCTCTCCTCGAACTAGAATTTCTCCTTCTTCTGTCAATTCACCAAGAATACTAGTGTTGTAAATTTCAATCTTATTTGGGCCAATAAAGATATTTCCAATAGTACCTTTTGGTAACAACTGCATTGCATCATCCAAAATGAATACTCTAATGTCATGACAATTTACGATACCAAACTGTTCTAAATTCACTTTTAGCTTTTTTTCTATATAGTCATAAGGAAACGTAGAGTAATAACGCATAATTTCCTTTGATTCAAGTACTGAAGCAGTTCTGTTTAACTCTTCTTCTAATTCTTCGTTGCTAGCATTTTCTTCAGTTGTTACCGTTGCTTGTAAATAGGATGTCTCTACTTCGTTTACTATATTAGATTTTTCATTTATATAAGCAGCAATTTTATTTAAATCAGATAAGTCATTAAAAATTCTAGAAAATGGGATTTCTATACCAAATTGTTGTTTAATATGGCTATTTACCCTAGTAAAAATAATGGAATCGAATCCCATTTCAATAATATTCTCATCCGGTTGTAGTTCTTGATTATCAACCTTGGTTACTTCCGATACTATTTCTAATAATCTATTCAGGATTTTATTCATAGAACTACCCACTCTTATACCCCCTTTAGAAACTTGGCCAACATTTCAATTTTTGAAATACATAAGTTGGCAGACTAACCTTCTTCGTCTGTTGCGAACTATATAACTGCTCCCAATGAAGTTCCGCTGCTCCCCTAATATATAGTTGGGCAATTCTAGATAAGTTACCTGTTCGATTATCTATAGTTGTGTTAGCCACAATATTATTTCCACTATCACGTAAAGCAATTATATTCTCTTTAGTTAATTCATCAATTTTTGTCGTTTTAGTAGCTTCTTTCACCCGTTTATGAACTCCAAAATAAATATGATTAGCTAAATCTGTTTTACATTCAAAATGCTTCAATTTTTTTATTAAATCGTCCAATGAATCAGCGACAATAGCTATTCTATATTCAAAATGTTCTCTACCTATATTAGATGTATAGCATACATTTGAAAGTTTTAAGTGCTTATTATTTTCCATGAATTTAATATATTTTTCGACTAACTGATTTAGTGTTGTATTATTCTTGGCTGATAGCGTGAAAATATGGCTTTCATTTGATTCTAGGCTTTGTTCTTCTTGACCTCGGTATTCTTCTAAAATTACATGTGAATTGGTTCCAGACAATCCAAAATTATGGATTCCACATCTTCTCACTCCATTGCGAGGTAACCAGTCAGTTTCAGTAATCGTAATATAAAACGGTGAATCGTTTAAATTTATGTTTGTATTTGGTTTTTTAAAGTTAGCAAGTGGAGGTAATTTTTTATTTTTCAACATAAGACAACATTTTACTAAGCTTGAAAGTCCTGAGGCTTCATATAAATGCCCAATATTTCCTCTAACAGAACCTAATGAACAAAACCGGCTTTCACCATGCCCGCTACTATAAGCACTAGATAAGGCTTCAAACTCGATTGAATCACCAATATCCGTTCCTGTTCCTTGTGCTTCGACATAAGTTATCGAGCTTGGTTCAACCTTTGCATTTCGTAATGCTTTCATAATTACTTCTTTTTGAGCAGCAGGATTTGGAGCTGCTAAACCTAGAGTAGTACCATCGCTATTTACTGCCATCCCCTTTAAAACAGCATAAATATGATCTTGATCATGAATTGCTCTTTGTAGTGGCTTTACCATAATGGAAATAACTCCTTCGCCTTCCCCAGTTCCATTACCCTCTGAGTCAAATGGTTTGGTTCGATAATCTTCTGACTCAAATCCAGCTCGCAGGCCGTCCTTAAGGGGAATGGTCTTAATCCTAATTCCACCAACTATTGCCTGCTCACAATTCCCACTTTTTATGTCATTACATGCAATATTTAATGCGACTAAAGAAGAAGAGCAAGCAGTATCAACAATCAAACTAGGTCCTTTTAGATTCATCATATATGACACTCTTCCCGCTATATTAGAAGAAAGATAGCCTGTAGGTGTTTGAATGTCTTTCGATGCTTGTAATATTTGTTGATACTTAAATCCTTCCATATCTCCCATATATCCTACATACACTCCAGTATTAGACCCCTTCAATGTTCCGGCATGATATCCAGCATCCTCAACTACTTTAACTGTAGATTCTAGAAACATTCTTTGCACCGGAGACATTGCAACACCTTCAACCGGCAGAATATTAAAATATTTATAATCGAACGTATCAATATTATTTAAGTAAGCCCCACGATGATATTCCATCTTATTTTCTGAATACCCAACTGATAATAAGTAATCGGTAAGATCTTCTTTTCTATTTTCAGGAAAATCCCGTACTCCTTCCCCCCCATTCCGAATGTATTCCCAATATTCATCTTGCTCTTCTGCTCCAGATGCTTTTAAAGAAATACCTATAATAGCAATATCATCACCAGCCTGATTCATATTTTTCCTAGAGCTGTTTTTCTCATTCACTTGTTTCTTTCCATTTTTAATAAAATCAGCTAGTTCTTTAATGGTTTGATTTGCATAGAAATCTGCAACTTTAATATGGTCTCCATATTTTTGCTGTAGCTCTGAAGCTACTTGAGTTAACTGCAGTGAACTGATACCCATTTCAAAAAAGTTATCTTCAAGTCCAATTTCAACTTCGCTTATGTACATCTTACATATAGAGACGATGCCATTTTCTATTTGATCAATATCCTCGCTATTACGCTCACCTTTCTTTTTATGTTCATCGATTTGCTTTATTATAGATTGGAACTTCCCTTCTTCAAACCGCCTTACCAGATTAAATCTTTGGACTTTACCGCTGGTTGTCTTCGGAATTTGTTTTAATGGAATAACATGGGAAATTTGGACACCTAATCGATAATTTAATTCTCTTTTTATATTTTTCTCTATTTCTATAAATTCCTCGTCTGACTTTTTAAATTTAATAAATGCTACAATATGCTCTGTTTGCTCTTTAAAATTTTTTGCACCACCAACAGCTACTTCAGCTTCACTAAGTGGGATTCCTGCGACTTCACGAATAACTCTTTCTAAGTCATTAGCAAAGTAATTCTGACCATTAACAAACAACACATCTTTGTAGCGACCCACTATTACTAATCGTCCATTTTTTATAAATCCTATATCACCTGTATTCAACCAGCCATCTGCAGATAATGCTTCGTTTGTTTTTGCTTCCATGTTGTAATAGCCGCTGGTTACATTTTTTCCCTTTATCTCGACAGCTCCTAGCATATCCTCGTCTAATACAGTTTGACGATTATCAGTTATTCGGATACTTGTATTTGTCAGAGGGTAACCTACATCAACAAACGTTGCAGCAAAGTTACTAGTATCGTTTTGCAGGTAAACTACTTCTTCCCCAATCTTAATTGCTCTTCTATCGATACACCACGTTATCACGTTGCCATCCTCTGGATAAGCTGCTGAAACCCCAAGACATGCCTCTGCAAGCCCATATGCAGGACACATTACAGTATCTTTCATACCATATTTACGCATCTTAGAGAAGAATTCCTGGATTAGATCTGCTGAGATTGGCTCGGCTCCATTAATGATAATTCTAACATTGGATAAATCGACATCTTCTGAGACTCTTTTTGCGTATTTTAATGTGTACCTATAACCAAAGTTGGGAGAGAATAGCAGTGTTGATTTATGCTGACTTGCTTTTTCTAACCACATTCTAGGTCTTCTAATAAAATCATTTGTATTAATATTGACTTGATTAATGTTTAATAATGTAGGTATTAAATGACATCCAATTAACCCCATATCATGGGACATAGGTAACCACGTAATTAAGCTATCCTCGCTTGTCATGCGTGTACCATTAATAATCCCTTCCATATTAGCGAGTAAATTATAATGTTTTAACATAACTCCTTTTGGTTCACCAGTCGATCCTGAGGAAAACTGTAAAAAAGCTATATCATCTTGATTACTTTCATAAATTTGTCCATCTTCCTCATAATGATAAACATCTCGAATATCTATCACTCTATTTTTAAGTGCTGATAGATCAATATCATTATTCTTTGCATATTTTTCTAGTACTTCATAGTGCTCAAGGTCACAAATTAGATATGGGTTATTTAATTGATTCCATACTTTAAAAAATTTTAATTTATGTTCATCATTCTTGCCTGTACTAAGTGGCACAGGAATTATTCCTCCCAATAATCCTGCCCAAAAAGAATGAACAAAATCTTCATTATCATTTAACTGGAATACAAGTTCATCTTTGTAGCTAATCCCTTTACTCTGTATATAGCCTAAAATTTTAATGCTTTTATCCAATAAATCATGATATGACACGAACTTTTCAATTCCGTTTTTTTTAACGAAACTGATACCCTTTTCTGTTTCTGATTCCTTATTTCTAATAACATTAATTAAAGTCGACAAATTACTCCCCCTCCGTTTTACCTTTGAACCCCGAATAATTTATATCACTAGAATTCATGTAATTTTTCTAACAAGGTAATTATATCTATTTTTAAATAGATATAAATTAATTGAGTAAATTTTTAATAGTGTCTAAAGTCTTATAAAAAAATATTCCCTTCTACAATCCACTAAAATTGTGTCACCATACTTATCAGAAATCGTATCATTTAATTTATTTTTTCAGTTACTTTAACTAGCAATTTCTAGTCTTTTTTACTTCTTTCGACTAAAAACAAGATACTTTAGTCATATTTTACATATATTTCAATTATACAAATTATCGATTATTATTAACTGAGCAAAAAGAATTATTTTTTTGTAAATTTAAAATATTGGATAGAGATTTATTACCATTAATTGTTATTGTTACCATTTAAACTCATAAATTGTAATTAGTTTAGTAAAATATACTATTTCAATCATAATTCGTTTAATAAATTGATAAGTATTTACAGTTTACCAGTTCGATTTATAGAATAATTTTTTACGAAAATATAAGGTATACTGGATGGAATAAACTGAATATACTCTAAATATTTTTCCTTCTGTTCGTACTGTAAATTTATCTACTTAAAGAATTTTTCCTCATCGTCTCCTCAAACATAATTAGTTCCTCCATATCTCAATCGTAAGCAACCTTGTATGCTAATTTATTCGAAAGAAAGGCCATATGTACTAGCCATCCTTGACATTTTATGGGCTATTATCACATAAATAATACATCCTTTAGTACAAATGAACTCTTATTTCAAATTTATATACACTCTAAAACTTTTGCTCTAATTATACATATCTTTCTAATTATATTTTTTTGGGGAAATTACTATATAGTGATTAAAATTTTTTTACCATTTATAAGCATTATTTAAGAAAAAATCTATAAAATTATAAAGTAGTCAGACGAGAAAGCTAATGATGTAAAAGGAAGGATAAGTAATGACAATTAAAAAGATTAGCTTTTGGATGTTCATTAGAAATAGTTTTCTTATTATTGCTGTGATCTTATTATTTTGGATAATATTAAACCAGATTGTGATGGAGCTTGAGCAACACCGATATCCGCCATTAGGTCAATTAGTTGAAGTGAACGGTGATAAAATGCATGTGTATGTTAAGGGAGAGGGTGAAAAAACGATTGTTTTATTAAGTGGTGCTGGTACAGCTGCACCAGCATTGGATTATGAACCTTTAATAAAAGAAATGGCAAAGAATAATAGAATAGTAGTTGTAGAGACATTTGGGTACGGTTGGAGTGAAACTACTAATAAGAAGCGAACTGTTGAGAACATTGTAGAGGAAATAAGGACCGCACTGTATAAAGCTAATATTAAAGGTCCATATATTTTGATGCCTCATTCAATATCTGGTATTTATAGCTTGTACTATGCCAATAAATACCCCGACGAAATTAAGGCAATAATATGTAATGATTGCACTTTGCCTCAAGTAGTAGATTACTTTAATGAATCTATTCCTACTATACCTCGATATATAAGTGTTTTAGCATCGACTGGAGCCACTAGGTTAGCAGTATATTTGAATTCAGCGAAGTACCTTCCTGAAGCAGAAAATGGAACTTATTCTCTTGAAAACTTAGAAAAGACTAAAATCTTATCGGCATGGAATTTAGGCAACAAAAATATAATTGCTGAAGTTAATGAAATAAATCATAATATTGATAAAACAGTTAATATGTCTTTTCCTACAGATACACCCGTTCTAATATTTACTAAATACAGTGATAGGATAACGACAAATGGTAAAACAATGGAAGCTTTTTATCAAAAGCAGATAAACCATTTATCAACTAAAAAGCTCGTTGTATTAAGAGGACATCATTATTTACACTGGTCTAATTTTAAGGAGATAAGCAAAACCGTTTATGATTTTATAAATACATTTTAACTTTTAAAGTTAGATGTAATAACTTTAAAAAAATTATATAGTCTTCATTCCACGCCATACAAACATTCTTATTCATTTGTTGACCAAAGTAAACCACATTTATGGGATAGATGGCAAAACGAACTAAAATTACTTACTATGACTATCGCTTTTGTATCCTTTTTCGGTCAATCGGTAATCCTTGCATCAAAATTATTTTTGATACAACTTTCCTTCATACGATGCCCTGTTTTTATAGTTCACCATCTCCCTAGACCCTATGCAGGATTACCTTGTAAAAAGGAGGTTATGCTCCTAGTCTATGGATCTCTTTTTAACTGGCTCTATTAACATATATTAAAGATTTCATTTATAGCTTATTGACTCCTATAAAAGCTTTTAGTAAGCATATATAGACAATAAGCTATCGATACAAATAAAGGTACCAACAGATATACTTCAAAAAAAGGAATGACACATAAAATAAATACAAATGAAACAAGTGAGCAAATCCAAGGCTTGCTCCACTTCTTAAAAAGTTTAACACCTGAAATCATTGTTAAAGCATATACGATTAAACCAAGTGACGTCGGTATAAAAAGCAGATCATCAAATGTTGCTGAAAATATAACTGTGATTATTACGCCTATAACTGCAAACCCAACTGCAAATATAACCATGCGTCGTGGAACACCAGAACGATGTATCTTTGATAATACGGTTGGGAATGCTTTATCTCTGCTCAAGGAATACCCTAGCTGCGCCAAACTAGCGATAAATGCGTTTGATGTACCAATACATATTAAATAGGCAAGTACTGCAGTTAATACTTGTGCCCCTATCCCTAGATTATCTTGTATAATAACAGCAATTGGCGAAAAATCGCTTTCAACACTACCATATGTATTTGTGCCAATAGTAACAAAACTAAGTAGTAAAAATAAACAACCTATAATCAATGCGCTAATTACAGAGCTTTTTACAATATTTTTATCAGGTTGTTTGAAATGAGAGGATAAGTTGCAGATTGCCTCCCAGCCAAAGAAGGCCCAGAAAATAACAGTAATAGCAGTGCCAATGGCATACCATCCATCCGTAAAGAAAGGTTGGAAATTATTAAGAGTTACACTTGGTAAAGCTACAATGATTGTAGTCAGTAGTAATAACAATAGACATGAGCTAATGATTAATGCAGCCTTTCCGCTTACTTCCAGACCAAAATAATTAAAGCAGCCTGCAATTAATAAAATTAGTATCGCTGCATATACCTCACCTAAAGGGGTGAAGTTGAATGCTTTACTTAAGTAAAAAGCCCCAGTTAATGCAACGATAGACTGACCAATTGCGGCAGTTACAAAATAGAACCAACCGACGATGTTCCCTAAATGATAACCAAATGACTTTCGAACAAACGTTGCTGTCCCCCCAGCATCAGGGAAATCTCTAGCTAAACTTGCAAAACTATATGCTAATGGAAAACTAAATATAATAACAATAATCCAAGATAGTAAAGAAGCAGGCCCTGCTATAGAAGCGGTTATTCCTGAGACAAATAATACACCAGATCCCAATATTGCAGCTATATATAAACTTATTCCTTGATAAAGATTAATTGTTTTTTTAGTAGTCATGTTCCACACTCCAAATTAAATAATAGTTACATAGAAAAATTCGGAAGTACGTTAAAAAATGATTTAAGATGGATTATTATTTAGTATGTCTTTTTCTAATTGTAGCAACTCATACTTAAACGTTAACCCTCCTCTATAACCAGTGCTTTTACCATTTTTTCTTACAACACGATGACAAGGTATCATAATTAATATTGGATTTGTAGCAATCGCGGAAGCTACAGCTCTGTATGAGTTGGGTTTGCCTAATCTTCTGGCAACATCTGAATACTCACTGTTTCACCAAATGGTATACATTTTAAAATTTCCCAAACCTGCTGTTGAAATAGGCTACCGCGTAGATCAAAATTTACAGTAAATTCTTTTCTTCGACCAGTAAAAAAATCCTCTAATTGTAATTTGTAATTCCTCAATTTATCCTCATTATTTATCAATGTAGAATGATTGAAAACTTTGGTAGCCCAATCTTGGAAATCTGTACCTGTTTCATACGGGGATCCAACATAAGCTATTCCATGATCTGTACTAGCGATGATTCCTTTTGCATTTTTTAAATACCAATAACTCCAATAGACTAGACACATTACAGTTTTTTCCTTTCATTATTAATGTAAAACAAAGTGTATGCTATTCATTATTTTTATACAAGTAATTTTGAATGTAAAAGCAAGAAATCAAAAGTACAGTTACAGACAATTATGCTATCGTTATAAGAAAATATAGATAAAGGAGTTTTAGCGTGACAGTTTATAAACAACTTCTATCTCTTCCTGAAGACTTCTCTTTTAGGATTAACTTGGATTATTTAAAAAGTACAGAGGATGGTTTATTCCGTACCGATCAAGAAAGCATAACACGCTTTATCGTTTTAGATGGCAATCTTTTTTTTATAAAGATATATGTCAGTAATAACAATAGACTGGTTATAGAAACTGAAGATGTCAGTCAATCTTACACGAAACAATTTGAGCGACAAATAATGCTTTACATCCGAGATTGGTTCGATTTAGATATTCATTTAGAACCATTTTATACCATTGCAAAACAGGATGAATATCTTAAAATGCCTATATCAAAATTTTATGGATTAAGAAATATAGGAATACCGGACATTTTTGAAGCCTTTGTCTGGGCCATTTTAGGGCAGCAAATAAATTTGAGCTTCGCTTCTACATTAAAAGATAGATTTATTAAAAATTATGGAAAAAGACTAATTCATAATGGAGAGGACTATTGGCTATTTCCTTCCCCTCGTCTAATAGCTTCATTAAGTATGGATGAATTGTTTAAGATTGGTATGTCTCGAAGAAAATGTGAATATATCCGTGGTATAGCACGGCTGATTGCCAATAACCAGATATCAAGAGAAAAATTAGTTCAACTATCTGACATAAATTTAGCAGTAAAGCAACTAACTGCAATAAAAGGAATTGGTCCATGGACTGCAAACTATGTATTACTAAGATGTGTGCGATATCCCAATGCGTTTCCTATAAATGATGTTGGACTTCATAATGCATTAAAGTTAGCTGGGTCATTAGATAGGAAACCTTCGATAGATGAGATTAAACAAATAGCTTCTACTTGGGAAGGATATGAATCTTACGCAACGTTTTTTCTATGGAGATTAGTATATTAAAGTGTTTCTACTGTACAATAGAATTAACAAAAAATACTGCCCCAAAAGGTTCATTCAGATACAAGAAACCGGAATAACCAAGACCCCAAATGGAAGAACCATCGTAAATTCGTGCAACAGTGATTTATTTGCTCAGAGGCTAAACTGTTGTCGTTGAAAGATAGGATATTCCAGTTCCTTTAAATAGAAATTTATCTTTTGGGACAGTTCCTCATCATTTAATACTTTCTATGAAATTTTTATGAAATACTTCGACATATTTGTTGACGATCTGAATGGGTATGATTAGCTCGATCTTATCAGAAAAGAAAGAGAATGAATGAATATTCATATTATAATATAGGATATATCTATGAAGATCTTTATTTTTGTTTAAGCTGTGACCAATGATGGTTACTTTTCCTCTTTTATCATCCATGACATTTGTTGTTAAGCAAATTATACTACCTGGTGGTAAGCTTCTATTCGTTATTGTTCCAGCAATTACAGTTCCTTGAGAACTCGATAATTTTTTGATTTTAATTGGTATGTTGCTTTTTTTAGCCCATTTAATTGCTTCCGGATGGATAACCTTTCCACCACTTGCAGCTATTTTCAAGGCCTGGTCATAGTTAAGTGTTTTTAGGGTTTGAGCAGAATTTATTATTTTGGGATCTGTAGTCATTATCCCAGGCACATCTGTATAAATATCTAATTGGCAAGCTTGGAAGGTTTGAGCTATCGCCGCAGCCGTGACATCGCTCCCTCCCCTGCTTAGTAATGTTGTGTCACCAGTATAAGTGTACCCCTGGAAGCCAGCTATTATAGGAATAATTCCTTGATTAATTAGTTCTTCCATGTTTCTTTTGTCTATAGATATGATTTCCGCATCTAAATAGTCGTTAGATGTCACTATTCCAGCATTCGCACCTGTCAATGCGGATGATTTTAAACCCCGATGGTTTAAATACGAGCTCAGTACGATGCTTGATATGATTTCCCCACAAGAAGAAATTAATGCTGTTTCTCTTGGTGATAACTCATTCTGTTTAATATATCTTAGTAAAGTATCCGTTGCATATGGATCACCTAATCGCCCAATTGCAGATACAACTAGAATTAATTTATATCCTTTCTCTTGTTCTTTCGTAATAACTTCAGCAATATTTCTTCGGTCTTCCATGGTTTTCAAAGAATTACCACCAAATTTAAGAACTTTTATCTTTTTCATGATCCTCTCCTGGTTTTAATATTCAATGCGTAAAAAAATTCTTTTTCATTTCCAACTTCGTCACAAGTACTGATGTCATAAATTGTATCCCATAACAAATTCGAACTACTTGCGCCTAAATTTCTCATTAATTTTTTGGAGAAGGTCGGCATAATTGGATAAGAAAAAACAGATAAAGCCTTTAATAGATAAGTGACATTAGCTACCTGTTGCGTGTATAAAAAATCGTCTTTTGCTTTCATTGGTAAAACCTTTTCCTCTAAATAATCAATAATTGAACTCATATAGTCCTCTAATTCAAAGGAAGCTTTTCGTAGACTAAATTGTTCCAAATCATAGAATTTTTCTAGATTCTTTTTTGTTCTTTGTATTAAGCTAGAGCTTTGATAATGTATTGCAGCGTTTTTGGGTATGATTCCCTTAAAATCATGATTAATCATTTCTATATATCTATTTATTGTGTCTTCCCATTTTTTAGTGAATTTATCATTAGTCTGTAAAAAATCATCGAAAGAAAAGTTAGTTTGCATATGCTCCGGATTAGTTAAGGATAAATAAAACCTAAGATTATCTGATGGAACATCCTTTAAGAGTTCTCCTCCCCATATTGCATGTCCTTTACTTGTAGAGAACTTCTCTTTATCTAGTAAATAAAAGTAATTCGTAATGATGTGCTCAGGTAATAACTCATCCTTTTCGATAGCAAATGCGCTTGCAACATGTAGTACGGAATTAAAAAAACTGTTATCAAATCCGAGGAATTGTACAAGCGTCTGTTTATGTTTGTTCTCTCTGCGAATACCATATTGATGTAGATAATGTGAATCAATACTTTCTAATATCCCAGGGTACATTTCAAACCATACATTTATTACTTGGTCTTTAAATCCCTCGATTGGAACGGGTATTCCCCAATTCGAAGGATAGGTTACTGGATAGTCCGGAATGTCTTTTGCTATTATCTGTTTACAAAATTCTATTAGCTGAGGTCTCCAAGTTGTTCTTGATGAATAAAAATGATTCAACTTATCTTTATAATCGTTAATAGGGAAAAATAGACCCGTATATTGTTTAATTATTGGAATAGATTTACAAATTGTGCAGAAGGGCTGCTCCAAATTAATAGGGTCGTTAATTTGACCACAAGCTTCGCATAAATTACCAGATGAATCACTTTTACAATAGGGACACTTTCCTTTTACAAATGACTCATATAAATTCAACTTACATTTGTCGCAGTATAATATATCTTTCGTTTTCTTTTTTAATTTCCCTTTATTATATAATTCTAGGAAAAATGTTAATACATAATTAATATGTTTGTTATTACCCAATGGATTCTTGTATAAATCCACATCGATGTTTGCCGATTTTAATGTAGATCTAACAATATTATTATTCTTCTCTACCATTTCTTCTGGATCGATTTTCTTATTATTAGCTGTTGTCGCTACATAGCTCTGGTGATCATCACCATAAGTAATATACGCAACGTTATTACCTGTTATTTTTTTGAAGCGGGTGTAAACATCCGCCGCAAGATAGGGGCCAGCTAAATGCCCGATATGAAGGTCGCCATTAGGTGTCGGTGGTGTTGCCGTAACATATATTTCACTCATCATAAAACCTCCTCATTTTAATGTTTCCAATGATTATTTTCTAACTGATATTGTTCAATTCCAACAGCTCCCCACCAAACAGCTAAGAATTTTAGAGGTTTACCTCCAGTATTATGAAGCGAATGGACAGAAAAAGGCTCGAAATAAATAACATCTTCTTGATATACCTTTTCCGTTTCCCCATCTACATTAATAACCCCTTCACCTTCTAAAATAATAAAAGATTCTTCTTCATCATGATTGTGAGGCTCTGTTGTCTCACCAGGTTGTACAATTATAATTCCTGAACCAAATGGTGATTTTCGGGTTTTGTCCCACGGATATATTCTTCTTAATAAAGAGCCGTACTCATATTTATAGTCATCACGATGGTGCCTTTGGATATTTACTCCTTTTTTCTTTGTTCTTTTTAACGCTCTTTCTAGATAACGATCAACAATTTCCTTTGGATAATGTTGATTTAAAGAAGCCTTTACACCTTCATAGTAGCTTAGCGATGGCTCTCTTCGTTCTTCGATAATTTTTGGCACCATTATATAGGCTTTTACTTTTTTATCAGCAAGATAAATTTCTACTTCTTTCAACATATAACCATAATCATTTTTTCTAAGAAGACTAATTTGATTTTCATTGATTTCGAAAGCTATTCCTAATACTTCCCCTCCATCTTTTTGTATTACCGTTGAGGTCCCCCCATTAAAATCTGGATGGAATCCTGTAAATGTGTATATATGCTCCTTTAATATTGCTTTAGAATAGCTATTCCATTTGCCTAAGTCCTTCTTTGCTGTCTCCAGGTTACAAGTTAATCCAAAAGAAAATAAATATGGCATTATCGATCACTCCCGTTTAATTTTATAAAATCTCCAGCTTTCATTTCATAAACATCCCACTCAAATTCTAGCAAGTCTCCTTTTGGCGAAAATGAAACTTCTTCTAATCCTTCAACTACAACTCCATCTTTAAGGCTATTTATGAAGCGTTTACAACCGTGTTTCTTTAATAGTGATATGTTATTTAATAGAATCTTAGTTGCAATATAGCTTGTGACGGAGTAAGCAGCTGGCTTTAAAGATGCGATTTCTTTATATTTATTTTCAAAATTCTTATAATTAATTCCGTAAAGGTCCTTCTTAGTAGAAATAGTAAAGAGTTTTAATCCATCATGTTTACTAGTCAGATATGGAAAATCAGCTACAAATATATCATCACCAAATATAACCGTACCTGTAAAATTTGCTTTCGCTAATTTCTCAGTTAATAACAATGCACCTTCGTACGTACCTGCAAACAATAAAGTATCTCTATCATCTATTTCTGATACAATATTGTCATTAATTAATATCGACGTTTTCAAGCTTAGTCCTTTCTCTAAAATTGATTTTCTTAGTAATTTTGATAGTTGATTTCCGTAACTATTTTCTTGGTATACTATTTTTAAACTAGTATTAGCTGTTAATTTATCTGCTAGATGAACCATTTCATAAGCCATCTCTTCATCTCTTCCACAAACTCTAAGAATATTATCAAAGCCTTGTTCCGTAAGCAATGGATGTGAAGTACCTGGGGCTAAGAAAGGAATGTCTATATCAGAGTAAATAGTCGCAGCTACAAGCGATTGGTTTGCGCTTAAGTGACCAATTACTGCTTCAGCCCCTCTATTTACGAGTTGATTTGCAGCCTTAAGTGTAGAATCTTTATCAAAAGAACTTTTCTCCCAAAGTACCTCAATATCATAAAGCCTATCTTTCTTCTTGAGATATTCATTAACAGCAATTGCTACACCTGTATACAATTCTCTGGTATGACCGCTTAAATTCGCACTTATGCCTATTCTAAAAAGCTTATTTTTGTTATTGGAAGTTTTGGGTAACATGTCATCTAATGTTTTTATTGGATCAACAGATTTAACTACTGCTTTTTCACTCATAAGCTTCACGCGCCTTTTTGTATGCTAGTTGATCTCTACGAATATGATCAGGGTTTAGCTTTTTCCCAACTGCAAGATAATAACTAAGTAACTGCATTGGTAAAACATATAGTAATGGCACTAATAATTCATGACAGCTCGGTAAATTAAATACATAATCCGCATTAGTTATATCATTTTTTTCAGAAGTAAATAGTAGCGATGTACTGCCAATTAATTTACTAGCTTTAAACAGATCAGACACCCTTTCTTTCATATTCGGGTTACTAGCGATTACAATAATTGCTGTATCTTTATTACACATAACTAACGGTCCATGGAATAGCTGTTCCACATCCATACTAGTTGTTGGAGTATAGTGAACCTCACCGAACTTTAATGTAGTTTCATGAGCAACTCCGATTGTATTTTCATTCCCACATACCACAAAGAAATCACTTTTTAAGTCATCTGCTAATTCCTTCATTTCATTTTTGCGATTCAATACATTAGTAAATAGAGAAGGTAATTGAATAGCTACTGAATTAACTATGTCATTAATTGCAAGATCTCCCATTTCTCTTGCTAGCTTCCCCATCAGTATGAGCATTAAAAAAGTACTTAAGGTATAGGTGATTGTATGTGCAAGAGATTTATCGTCTTTATAGCCATAAGTCAGTACAAAATCTGATATATCTGCACATCTACTTGCTGTATCACCTGTAACTACTACCGTCTTGCAGTTATTTTTATTAGCTAAAAAAATACAATCGAATGTAGCTTTTGTATCTCCCGAATGAGAAAAGGCGATTACTACATCCTCTTCATTAAGGGAGTAATTAGGAGACATTAATTCAAACGCAGGTACAGATCTAAATTTATTTTTCTCTTTAAACATTATTTGACTTATGCTAAAACTAGACAAGGCTACATGATAGGATGTTCCGCATCCTATCAGAAAAATTCTCTTACTCTTTTTTAAAGTATCTAATAAACTTCCGTGATTTTGAAATTTTAATGATAAAAACAGTTTCTTTAAATATTCAGGCTGTAACATAATTTCTTCATACATATAATAAGGATGACTATTCCTCGATTCCATATAAAACTTCCCCCTTCTTTATAAATTACATATATTTATACATGCTTTCTGTTTGGAAATAGGTGTACTTTTTTTCATTCTCAAATCGATTTATCCTGTAATACTTTAGCTCATTTGTTTTTGTGTTATATAAAATTTCTTTAGCTATAGCTTCACCTACTGCAGGAGCTATTTTATATCCCCCTCCACCAAAACCAACGGATAAATACAGCCCTTCATATTCAGTAGGACCAATAAGAGGATATTGATCGGGAGTATAGCTATCAAAACCAATACGTCCACCCAAAACTTTGGCCTTCTGCAGAATAGGGAACCTTTTAGAAGCTCTATCAATTGCTTCGAGTGCTTCTTCATTTTGAATTTTCCTCTTAAAATGAATATCGCTAATATCACACTCAGAGGATTTTATTCCTATTAGAATTCGGCCGTCAGGGAATGGGCGCATATACGTGTCTGAAGTATCATCTATATAGGAATGTGATAAGACTTTATCTGTATCAGTATGTGCAAAAACAACTCCTAAGCGCTTGGTATAGATAGGTAAGTCAATACCAAGATTTTTGGTTAGCTTTCCCCCCCAGTAATTGGATGCGATTATCACACGTTTAGCGAATATCTGAGATAAATTTGTTTGAACACCAACAACTTTATTTTTATTTACTACGATATCTTGAACCTCTGTACCTTCCATTAAATGAAGCCCTTGCTTTAGACCTTCATTAATAAATGCTAAGCTAGTTTTTGCTGGATTACCATATCCACCAAGAGGTTCATAGGAGACAGCACCTATATTCTCGACATTTATAAACCGTTCTTCTAAATTGTATTCATTTGGTGAATAAACTTTAATCGGTAATCCTAAATTGACCATATTTTGAACATTGATCTTTAAATTTTCAACATATTGAGGACCTACCATTAATGAGAAACCTATTGGATGATAACCAAAATCCATTTGTTTGGCTGCTGTAAGCTCCTTATACAATTGTAAGCTTCTAAAAGAAAGATATTGATTAGCATTGTTCGTATGGTGTACTCTTAGTAATCCACCAGATATACTTGTTGCCCCATCCCCTGGCGGTTTTCCTTTTTCACATAGCAAGACATTAAATTTTTTTGATTTAGTAAGAAAGTAAGCAATACTGGCCCCGATTACTCCGCCTCCAACAATAATCACATCGTAGTTCATTTTCATCTATCTCCCTAAACTATCTTTTATTGCTAAAGTAAAAATAGTTAACGCTTTTTCGAGTTCAGTCTTTTTTATTGTAAGTGGAGGTATCCATCTGATTACTTGATTATAAGGACCACAGGTTAGTAATATTAATCCTCGTGAAAGACAATTTTGCCTTACCTTTTCGGCTATTACCGTACCAGGATTTCCATTGTCATCAACGAATTCACATCCAATCATCAATCCTTTACCACGGACATCAACGATGATAGGATATTCCTTTTTTAATGCTTGTAATTCTGCTAACAAGAAGTCTCCCATTTCCTTAGCATTACTTACTAACTCTTCGTCTTCTAACACGTTGATCGTCTCAATAGCTGCTGCCATAGAGATAGGATTAGGTCCATAAGTGCCACCATGTGAACCTGGAATCCATTTATCCATTATTTCCTTATTGGCTGCTATCCCACTTAGCGGAAGACCTGATGCAATACCTTTAGCAATCACAAGAATATCTGGTACTATATTGAAATGTTTAAACGCAAAGTATTCGCCTGTTCTTCCAAAGCCCGTTTGAATTTCATCAAAAATTAATACTATATTGTTCTTATTACAAATATCCCTAATACCGTTAATAAAGCTCTCTGGTGGCATTACATACCCACCTTCTCCTAATATCGGCTCAATAATCATAGCCGCTGTTTCATCTGGCGAAGTTTGAGTGTTTAATAAATGCTCAAGTTCGGCTAAACAATATCTTGTTCTTTCTTCATTGTCTTCCTCTCTGTATTGTCTAGAGTATGGATGCGGACTAACAAATACACCAGACATAAGAGGCTGATATCCCGATCGATATACAGATTTAGCTGTTGTTAAAGATAATGCTCCTATTGAACGCCCATGATATCCCCCCTGAAAGCAGATAATATTTGGTTTTTTAGTAGCGTGACGTGCTAATTTAATGGCACCTTCTACTGCTTCACTTCCACTATTTGAAAAGAAGAAACAGTTTAGTTTTTCCGGTATAATTTTCTGTAGATCATTTGTTAAACGATCCAACATAGAGTTATACAAGATTGTTGTTTGACCATGTAGTAGTTTTTCAGTTTGTTCCTTTATAGCCTTTACTACTCTAGGATGGCAATGCCCTGTGTTTGTAACCCCAATACCTGATGTACAATCAATAAATTTTCTACCTGATTGATCATAGATATGCACACCTTCTCCATAATCCACATCAATATTCGTAAACAATGGCCAAACTCGAGAAACTTTATCCGAATGTTGTTTTACCTTCAAGACAGTACACCATCTTTCATAGAGGTAATATTGTTCATTGAATCAAGTATTCTTTGAGCCTTCGTCGCCATCATAGTGAATGATGCTGCATCCCCTATCCCGTGAGTTTTCTCTGTTAAACCATTCAAATAAATGTTAGCCTTTACATTTGATTTTGTGTCTACTTTATAGTTTTCAGATACTTTTAAACTATTATTCTTGTTATAATTAAAGTACTTTTTCATTGGTAGAAGTACTTCTGGAAATTCTTCCTCAAAAAATCCAGTACAAAGGATAATGTAATCCGTATTTATTGAATCTTCTTCTTTGTTATATATATCTTTAATATTTAGTAAATAATCTTTTTGAGTATTAGCCACATCTACTATCTCTTTACAGCGATGTAATTCTATTTGCTCCGTTCCTCTAATTTTATCTTCATACATCTTCCAATATAGTGCTTCACTAACATCATCATCTACAGCTGAATAATTTGTATGTTTGATCTGCTCGAATAGTTTATCTCGTTCGTTTTGGTTCAATGAGTAAAAGTAATTCGTAAACTCAGGAAAAAATACTTCATTTGTAAAATGACCTAACTCATATAGACGAAATCCGGTATGCCTAACAATAGAATTTATTTTTGAATTAGGAAATTTATTAGCTAGATACAGAATTATTTCAACAGAGTTTTGCCCCGAACCAATAACTGTAAAAGTAGGGTTGTCTTCTTTATTAATACGCTGTACGGAACTTCTGAATTTACTTGCGTGAAAAACTTTGTCACTTACTTTATCTTTAAATTGACTTGGAATATAAGGTTTTCTACCTGAATTTAAAATAAGATTTGTAGTGTGAAAAACATTGCGTTCTTTGCTTACATTATTAACTGTATGCACTTCAAGACCTTCAATATCATCATTTACTACTATCGGCTTTACAGACTTAACTTCTTCGTTATAATGTGCTTTGTCATCTATTTGTTTGGAAACCCATTGAACATAATCAGACCATTCCGTTCGACTTGGGCGACCTAATAACCCAAAAGAAAACAATCTTCCTTTCTCATATAAATAGTTTGAAAAGGTATATTGACTTCTTGGATTTCTAGGTGTAGCAAAATCACGTAAAAAATGGTGCTGAATATCTGTACCAGGTAGTAACATTTCCGGCATCCATGCCGAATCATTGTTTTTTTCAAGAAATACTCTTTTATATACACTCTTATTATTGATATCTTCCATATCTCTTATTGCAGTTTCTAAAGCAATTCCTGCAGGACCAAATCCTACACCAACGACATCATAAAATTTTCTGTACATTTTTTTCCTCCTTGGTCATTAATTGATAATACTTTCTATAAATGGATGGGCTAAATCCAACTTCCTTTTTAAAGATCTGAGAGAAATAAGATAAATTTGTGTAACCAACGGACATACAGACATCTGTAACTAATTGACCATTTTCTAGCATATCTTTTGCTTTTGCGATTCTTAACTTAATTAAATAGTCTTTAAAACCAATTCCCATAGACTCTCTAAAAAATCTAGAGAAATAGGCTGTATTTAAAAATAGATGATTAGCTACACTTTTTAAATTGAGGTTGCTATTCTGTAGGTTATTTTCAATATAAAGCAATGCTTCTATTAATTTTTCATTGTTAACGTGGGTAAGTTCATTGAAGTCTATTTGTACATTGATAATGTTAAAAATCAATTCGAATATATCTTCTTTTGGTACCGTATTTACTCTTATTAAAGGAATATGAAGTTTCTCAAATTCTTCTATTAACATTTGTCCATCATTAATTAAATTGTTTCCTTCGATAATTATTAGCATCTTATATCTCTCTAGATTTTTCTTTTCAAGGGTTTTCAAATCTCTGATTAATACAACTTTTAATTTTTTTAGTAGAAATACTTCTCTGTCATCAAGTATTTTTTTTGCATCGTATAATAAAATACATTTTACCCCCAAGTTGCCTCCTCCTTTATATCTAACACCTCCATAATATATTAGTATTACTTAAGATATGTTGGAGTAACCGCCCATGAGTTAATAGTATCGGAGTAAAAGTTACAATGCTTTGGTTTTTTTTACTAATATTTTAGTTTTTTCTACATATTTGAAATATTTGTAGAAAATAGTATTGATTCAATATACGATTAAAAAAATTGGAGGGATGCATGATGAATACAAAACACTATCGAATCAAGTTGAAAGGGGAATTTAATTTTTCGATGATAGACGAAGTATTTGAAGTAATAAAGCTACCATTTATACGTATTCATTCGGTGAATAAATATCAATTAGAAGGAGAAGAAAATTTATTTTTTCTAAGAATAGAACTTCAATGTAAAGCAGATATGCGTATTAAATATATAGAAGAGTCTTTATTACGAATCGGAAATAATTATGCTAGTGATATAAGTATGGAAGAAGTAACTAAAAAGAATATGGCTATATTTGTTTCAAAGGATAACCATTGCTTGAGAGAGATCTTGTGGAGGTGGTCTGATGGAGAGCTTTCATGTAACATACCACTTGTAATTAGTGATTACGATACCCATAAAGAACTAGTTGAATCTTATGGAATACCATTTTTAAAGTTAAGATTAACGAAGACCAATGAGAAGAATGATAGCATAGCATCGAGCATACTTATGGAAAATAATATTGATTTTATAGTACTTGCCAGGTACATGCAAGTACTATCTCCTCGTTTTGTTCGTAAATTCGATAAGAAAATTATTAATATACATCATTCTTTGCTACCTGCATTTATTGGCGCTAACACTTATAGAAGAGCATTTGAACGTGGAGTTAAGGTGATTGGGGCTACAGCTCATTATGTTACTGAAAAATTAGATGAAGGCCCAATACTAGCACAACAGGCCATCCATTTAACGGATGGGTTAACTTTAAGTGATTACAAACAGTACGGAAAAAGTATCGAATCGGATACTTTACTTCAAGCAATTAAATGGCATATTGAGGATAAAATTTTTATTTATCATAATAAAGCACTCGTACTAAAATAATTTGATACTTATATAGCAAAAATGGAGTGTGATCAAAACCGAGACATTAAGAAAAGCCGGGCAAAATTCGCTCAGTCCTTATCACTAAATGCTCAGATTTACGCTTCCTCTAGTAGCTATTATGGAATAATAGCTACTGCTTGACCACCACTCTGGCTGCCCACTTCCCTTCCCGTGGGGTTTGTCCTTCAGCTAACTTTTTTAGCAAAACCCGCTCAAAAAAGTGGATCTTCAGGTCAAACA
>NZ_BAAACY010000026.1:0-4167 GCF_039521925.1 Virgibacillus salarius
TATCTGTAAAGTTGTGTTCAAAAAACATCTTTTGAATTGGAATTAGCGGTGCTTCTCCAATCACTTCTTCTTGACTTACTTTACTTTCAAAAGAGATAAGCTGCTCACGAATGGAATGAATCGTTCCATTTTTAAATAATTCATTCATAGCTAATTTAAAGCCATGTTTTTGTACACCGGAGACTATTCTGATTGCTTTAATGGAATCTCCACCTAAATCAAAAAAGTTATCATGGATTCCGACTTTGTCTATGCCTAATACCTCTGACCAAATTACTGCGAGAGTTCGTTCTGTACTGGTTCGTGGGGCTACATAATCATTCGTGACAAGATGCTGTTCAGCTGGTTCTGGTAACGCATATTTATTCAGTTTCCCATTCCTCGTCAATGGCATCTTCTCTACTTGGACGAAATAAGTTGGAATCATATAATGCGGTAGTCCTTCCTTCATTCCATCTCGAATAGAAGCGATGTCGAGCTCCTGTTCCCCTACGAAATAGGCTACTAATAATTTTTCGTCTGCCTCATCTTTAACGAATACTGTGGCTTCTGATACCTGTGGTTGCTTTCGCAATTGATGCTCAATTTCGCCTAGCTCAACACGATAGCCTCGGATTTTCACTTGGTTATCGATTCGTCCTAAAAATTCAATTCTCCCATCTGGCAAGAATCGGGCAAGATCTCCAGTACGATACATCCGCTCTCCTGGCTCAAAAGGATTATCAAGAAACTTCGCTTCGGTTAATTCTCGATTATGCAAATATCCTTGTGCTACTCCCACTCCACTCACATACAGCTCCCCTTTTACTCCGATTGGGCAAAGGTTTTGTTGTGGGTCCAACATATAGGCTTTGACATTTGCTAATGGTTTTCCGATTATATTCATGACTCCATGCTCTATCATTTCTTGTCGATCGATTTCCGTTGCCATACAACCGATCGTGGTTTCGGTTGGTCCATAGTGATTCATAAAACAAATCTTATTTTCTGTATCCTTGGCAAAAAAATGTGTTAAATCGTTCCGATTTAATGGTTCTCCACCTAGGATTAGTAAACGAAGTTTTCCTGTTTGCAGGAAGGTATCTAATTCATCGGATTGCATCATCACAGAAAACAGCGAAGGGGTCATTTTAACATACGTACAATGCTTCCCAATGAATGATACTAATTTGTTTGGATCCTTATAGGTGCTCTCAGAAGCGATGTGTAACGTAATCCCGCTCAGTAATGCCGTATAAATGGTTGTATAGCCTAAATCAAACGCATAGGAGGATAATAAAGCCGTTTCATCTGTCGATGTTAGGTTAATTTTTTGGATCATCGCAACTGTGTAATTAATGAGATTCGCATGACTTACCATGACACCTTTTGCTTTTCCAGTCGTTCCAGATGTATACATAACATAGGCTAGATCACGAGATTCATGGTTTATATCCAGATTGGTAGAATCAGCTTGATAAGCGCTTGAGTCTGCAAGATTGACAATCATTCCTGCAAAAGCCGTTTTATTTGCATAGGATGAAGTCGTCACGAGTACGTCCAGTTTGGCATCTTCTATCATATAATTGATTCGATCGATTGGATGTGTTGGATCGATAGGTAAGTAGGCGCCGCCTGCCTTGAGAATGCCTATCATGCCGACCATCATTTCTAGCGAACCATCGATCATAATACCGACAATCGCATTGGCTGTGATGCCATTTTGGCGTAAGGTCCTTGCGAGTTGATTCGCCTTTTCATTTAAGGCTTGATACGTTAACTGCTTGCCTTCGTATTCCACTGCGATATGGTGGGGATGTTTTTCTACTTGTTCCTCCCATAATTGAGATATTGTCTTATCCTTTGGATACGTTACCGATGTGTCATTAAAGTCATGGAGAATCTCTTTCCGTTCCTTATCAGTTGTCATACTGATTTGGGATACAGGGATTTCCTGGTTTTGAATCACGGATTGAATGATTTCGATGAAATGGTTTTTTAATCTGTTTACCATTTCTTGATCGTAAGCATTAGAGTTATAAGAGAATCGAACGGTTAGTGTATCACTCGGTATAACCATAGCTGCCAATTCATAGTTGTTTTCCTCATAATATGTAATATTTTCTAATTCAAAGCCTAATGAATGATCGAAGCTCATTAGCTCATGATCAACATAATAGTTTTGAAAAACAATTATGTGATTGACTAAATTCCGTTTGACCTCAGATAAAGATTGAATATCTGCCAGTGGATAATAATCATATCTTGCCGATTCTAATGAATCTTTCTGCATTTGTTTAACAACATCAATAAATGTATGATTAACTTCTTGTTTCACTCGTACTGGTACTGTGTTTATGAATAATCCTACCATTTCCTCAATACCTTCTACTTCTGCATTCCTTCCGGAAACGACCGAGCCAAATACGACATCATCTAAGTTTGTATTCTTTTGGAGTAGGATTCCCCATACCGTTTGGATGACATTGTTTAAGGTTACTTGATGGTGTTTACTAATTCGTTTTAAAGCTTCGGTCATTTTTGGATCAATCGTAAATTCTAAGCGCTCTTTCGTAAAGGCTTCACTTCGTTTCTCTTTACTAGGTAACTTCGCCTGATTCGTATATCCTTCCACATACTGTTGCCAGAACTGCTTTGCCTTATTTTTTGGCTGTTTCTGTAGCCACTTAATATATTCCACATATGGCGTGGTGTCTGGTAACTGTACCGCTGTCCCATTGCTTAAATAGCTATAAATGGTGAAAAAATCTTTCATAATTAACCCGTTACACCAGCCATCCATCAGAATATGATGAGAGCTCCAAATCATTTTATATTCTTCTGCATTCAGCTTTAAAACAGCTAGTCGTATCAGAATATCTTGACTAAGACTAAAGCCTTTTTGCCTATCGGCAACTTCAAACTTTTCCACATAGGCTGTTCTTTCGTTTTCGCTAAGCGTACTAAGGTCTTCATAATGAATCATAGGCTTACGTGTTTTCAAGATGACTTGTTTTGGTGATTGAACATTCTCATGGACGATTACACTTCGTAAAATTTCGTACCGTTCGATTAGTTTTATAAAGCTTTGTTCGAGAATATCAAGATGGACATTCCCCTTGCTTATAAAGGATTTTTGCTCAAAATAGGTCGTTGAATGTTCATCTAACAGAGAATGGAATAACATTCCTTCCTGCATTGGTGTCAATGGGTAAATATCTTGAATGGTTGCAGAATGGTAGTATTTCGTTAGTTCCTCTAGTTCTTCTAACGTCAAACTCTGGTCTGCATAATCTGAGGGTGTTAATTCTGTGGTGGTTTGTTTTTGACAGTGTTCAATGATTTGTAGTAAGTAGCTCTTATATGATGCGGCTACCATCTTCATTGTACTTTCATAATATTTCTTACTATTGTAAGTAAATGTAAACCCTAATTGGCGCTCTATAATTGATCCATTAATGTCTATATCAAATAAATTTTCAGCATTGGGACTGATTGGTTCACCACCAGATAAGTTCGACAACGAAAAGACGTCATTTTTTATTTTTTCATCAAATTGGCCAAGGTAATTAAAGCTTATCTGAGGGGTAGCCTTTCCGTTTACTCGTTTCTCATCCAATAAATACCTACATATTCCATAACCAATTCCTTTATTTGGTATATGTCTTAATGTCTCTTTTATATTTTTTATGGTATAATCCAATGTTTTCTCTTTATCCACTTCCAATAAAACAGGATAGTGTGTGGTGAACCACCCTATCGTTCTAGAAATATTTATATCCCCTTCAAGCATTTCCCTCCCGTGTCCTTCCAAATTAATCATCAACTTGTTTTCCGAGGTCCAATCGTGAATAGCCAACCCTAAAGCAGTCAATAAAATGTCATTAACCTCTGTATTATAGGCTTTATTTGTGTTTTGCAATAATTTCAAGGTTTCTTCTTGACTTAATAAAATTTCAATACAGTTATTATTTTTTAACTTATTGCTTTCTTCACTATAGTTAAAGTCTACCGGTAATAACTTGATATCTGCTTGATCAATTTTAGCCCAGTAATCTAGTTCTTCTTGTAATAAATTCCCTTGCGCTTGCTGCTCAAGATACATACCCCATTCTTGGAAAGAATTAGTCTTTTTCTGGAAGGCTATCTCTTTTTCTTGACTAACTTGATGGTAGCCTTCTGTGAAAT